>SUTG01000069.1 GCA_015063035.1 Methanobrevibacter olleyae | reverse complement strand
TTTTTTTTTTTATTGTTAATTCTATGCGGGGTTTAACTCACTATTTTTTTTTACACACTTGTGTTTATTCACAATTTCGCACTTTAAAAATTTTTATAATGTCTAAAGTCTAATATTTTATTGTAAAATAAAGTCTTTTGACTAGTGAAATAAAATCACCATAGTAACTTTTATAAAGTATAGTAAATATAATATTACATAGTAATAATTTAAAAGTATGGTGATTTTTATGGTTATTGAAACTAAAGTCTATAAAAAGAATCAAACTACAATTCCTGCAGTGTACCGAAAAAAATATGATGTTCAGCCGGATGATATTGTGGAATGGGAAGAGAATGACCGTGGTGAGATTGTCATTTCCTTTAGGAAAAAATTATCCTTTAGGGACATGATGGGATCAGGAACTGTAAAGACTAAAACAAATGCAGTTCAATTGGAAAAGGAGTTATATGAATGAGTAGATTATTATTGGATACTAATTTCATTGTAGCGGCTATTCTGCCAAATGATGAATTGCATGATAGGGCTGTCAAATTGGAAATTGATGAAAATTTGACAGTTTCAAATGAATGCTATGTTTCCAATCAAATTGTTACTGAAGTGATGAATATATTGGGGCAAAAGGATAGCGTTGAAGTAGCTAAAAATGCTTACAATATGATGAAAGACAATTTCATTTGGATTAATGAATATGAAATTCCAGAGTTCAATGATTCCGTGCTAAGTACATATAAACGCCTTAATCGTAGAAATGATAGGGATTTAATGACAAAACATAAATTGGGGTTTACTGACTGTTCCATTATAACTACAGCCAAATTATTCTCTTTAGATGCAATTGTAAGTTTTGATGAAGATTTTCTAAGAAATGATATGATGGAGATTATTAGCTAGTTTTTTTTAAAAGTTTCTCATATCCTTTTTTATGAGCCAATTCAATTAGGGATAATTCACTTTTTTTAAATCATTTACTTACTTAAAGAAAGTATATATAATATAATTGAGAAAATTTAATATAATTCTAATATTGATTAATTCTCTTTTAAATTAATTTTTATTCAATAATTTTTCAAATTTATTCATTCTGTTTAAAATTGATTAATCTTTTCTTATTAATTTATTAGAATGTTTATATTTCAAAATTCAACTAACTATTAAAAATTAAGTATTTATTTAGGATTTGAGCAAATGAAAGTTGTTATCGTTGGTGGTGGAGCTGGAGGAATATCCACAGCTTCAAACCTTAGAAGATTAGATAAGGAAGTTGAAATTATTGTACTTACAAGAGATAATCATGTCTCTTATTCCCCTTGTGCTATCCCTTACGTATTGTCAGATAGAATCCATTCATTTGATGATATCGTTATGAGGTCTGTTGATGATTACAAGGCAAAGAACATTGATGTCATGCTTGAGACTGAAGTGACTGCAGTGGATTCAGCTAAAAAGACAATTACCTATGTCACTAAAGATGGTGCAGAGAAAAACATGAGCTATGACAAATTGGTCTTGGCTACAGGTGGAAGTCCATTCGTGCCTCCTATGAAAGGGGTTGACTTGGATGGGGTGTTCAAGATAAGAACATTGGATGACGGTAAGAAAGTAAAGGAATGGGCTGAAAACTGTGAAAGCGCTTTGGTTACAGGTGCAGGTTTGATAGGCATTGAAATAGCATATGCATTCAAGAAAATGGGATTGAAGGTAACCTTATGTGAAATGTTGCCTCAAATCGTTCCACGTTCCTTGGACCCTGATATGGCTAAGATCATTACAGACTATTTGATTAGTGAAGGCATTGATGTTGTGCTCGGCCAGCCTATAACTGAGCTTAAAGGCGAAGATGGCAAAGTCAAGACTGCAGTCTTTGAGGATGGATCTGAAGCGGATGCGGATATGGTCATCTTAGCCACTGGTGTAAGGGCAGAGCTTACATTGCCTAAAATGGCTGGATGTGACTGTGGAAGATGGGCTGTGCTTGTAAATGACAGAATGGCAACAAGTGTACCTGATGTTTATGCAGTTGGTGATTGTGTAGAGTCCTACAGTGCAATACTTAGATCAAACACCGTTTCCCAATTAGGTACAACTGCTGTAAGGCAAGCGAAGACCTTGGCTCAAACTCTTGCAGGAAAACGTTCCAGATTCAATCCTGTCTTGAATTCAATGGTTTCCAAAGTGGGCAAATTGGAATTCGGTGCAGTAGGCCTTACAAGAAGCTTTGCTCAGCAAAACAGCATCAAGGCAGTTGTAGCAAAGGTTGAAGCATTGACAAGGGCAAGATACTATCCAAATGCAAAGCCAATGAACGTTAAGGTAATCTGTGATGCAGACGGTACAATCATTGGATGCCAAATCATTGCAGAGGAAAGGGTGGCTGAAAGAATTGATACAATGACTTTAGCTATCACTCAAGAGCTCACTTGCTTTGAATTGAGCAATATGGAGTTTGCTTATGCACCTCCAGTGTCTATGGTTATTGACCCATTGGTAATGGCTGTAGAGGAAGTAAGTAAGAAGTTTGATAATTAAATAAACTTTTTATTTATTTTATTTTCTTTTTTTATTCTTTTTGCAATGTTTAATTTTTATTTTTACATTTAAATTCTAATTCATTTTTTCTCTTTTTAATTTAGTTCAATCAGCTATTTTTCTCTTAAAAAAATAATATTTTTTTAACTATATTTGCAAATTTTAATTTTTATTTTTGCACTATTTTTCTTAAAAATCACTACTTATTTATATAACTGTAAATATATAATATAATGATAAATCTTTTATTATAATCAATTTTTATTATTATCATTTAAGATTTAATTTTCAATTTTATAAAGCATTTAAAAATTAATTAAAATAACTAAAAATACTATCGGATTATTGGAGAGGATTTAATTGACTAAAATATTTATTTCATGTGCACTTCCATATGCAAATGGTCCATGTCATTTAGGGCATTTGAGATCCACTTACATTCCAGCTGACATCTATGCAAGATACAACCGTATGGCTGGAAATGATGTATTGATGGTTTGTGCAACTGATGAGCATGGTACTCCTATTGCAGTAAAGGCAGATGCTGAAGGCAAGGAACCTATTGAAGTTGCAAAACGTTACCATGACATGATTGTAGAAGACATTAATAGCTGTGACATTTCCTTTGATAACTTTGCAAGGACAACTGATGAGATTCACTATCAAATCTCACAGAACTTCTTCAAGTACCTCTATAATAAGGGCTTGATCTATGAGGAAACCATCCAACAGCTTTACTGTGAAAACTGTGAAAAGTTCTTGCCAGACAGATATGTTGAAGGAATCTGTCCTGTATGCGGTGCAGAAGCAAGAGGAGACCACTGTGAAGTTTGTGGTAGAGCATTGGACCCTATTGAACTCGTTGAACCTAAATGCTTGACTTGCGGTAACACTCCAGTCATTCGTGACAGTACACAATACTTCTTTAAATTAAGTCATTTCCAAAAGCCACTTGAAGAATACATAACTACAAACCCATACTTACCTCCAAACGTAAGGAACTATGCACAAAACTGGTTGAAGGAAGGTCTTCAAGACTGGATTATGACCCGTGACATGAAATGGGGTATTCCAGTACCTTTAGAAGGTGCAGAAGGTAAGGTTATTTACGTATGGGGAGAAGCATTCATCGGTTACATGTCCTCTGCTGCAGCTTGGTCCAGAAGAACTGGCATTCCATGGGAAGACTATTGGAATGGCCATGTGGTTCATTTCATCGGTAAGGATATCATTTACCACCACTCATTGTTCTGGCCTGCAATGTTGCTTGGACGTGACTGCAAATTGCCTGATGACATTTTTGCAGGAGAGTTCCTATCCCTTGAAGGCAGAAAGATGTCCACCAGCAAGAACTGGGTTGTTTGGGTAGCGGACTTCGTAAAGGACTTTGATTCAGATTTACTTAGATATTACCTTACAATCAACGCTCCATTGAATAAGGACACTGACTTCTCTTGGGACGAATTCCAAAGAAGAGTCAACGATGAATTGGCAGATGTAATCGGCAACTTCCTCCACAGAACATTCACTTTCACCAAGAAGTTCTTTGATGGAAAAGTGCCAGAATATAAAAACCCAAGTGAAGCTGACTTGGAATTTGAGCAAGCAATCAAGGAATTGCCTGATAATGTAGGGGATTTGATTGCTGACATGAAATTCAGGGAAGGTTTGGTTGAAATCATATTGACTGCCAAAAAAGGTAACAAGTACTTCAATGACCAAGAGCCATGGAAAGCTGTAAAAGAAGATATGGAAAAGGCTTCAAACTGCTTATACTTATCCAATCAATTATGTAAGGCAATGGCTGTATTGTTAAAGCCTTATATACCAAACAAGGCAGATGCAATCTGCAATATAATCAACATTCCAACTGAAAACACTTGGAATGATGCAAAAGTATTTTTAGAAACAGGCCATGAAATCAACAAGGCAAAACCGTTATTCAATAAGATTGAAGATAAGGTTATTGAAGCACAAAAAGAAAAATTATATAAAAACTTAGAAGATTCAGAAAGCGAATCTAAAAATAATGATGATAAAAAGGACTCTAAGGATAAGAAGAAAAAAGAGTCTAAAGATAAAGGTGAAAAAATGGATTTAATTAGTATTGACGAATTTGCGAAAGTGGAAATTAAGATTGGTAAGATTTTAGAATGTGAAAAGATCGAAAAGTCAAACAAGTTGTTAAGAACTCAAATTGATATTGGCGACAAAACCATTCAAGTAATTGCAGGTTTAGGCAAAAGATACGCTCCTGAAGATTTAATTGGCAAGAAAGTACCTGTTGTAACCAACTTAAAACCTGCTAAACTCATGGGTGAATTGTCTGAAGGAATGATCATGGCTACTGAAAGTGCAGCTATCTTAACTCCAGATGATTGTGAAATCGGCGAATTGCTTATGTAATTTGTCTTTTTTCAATTTTTAAGATAATTTGAATATTTTTTCATTAGAAAAAATTTTTATAAATTGAAAAAACTGATTTTAATCGGTTTTAGCAAAGATTTTTATTAAACGAAATTTAATTTATAATATCCTATTAAATTATAGGTTCTTGGCGGCAAACCTATAAAAGTCCTCACGGTGATATTATGGATGAATCATTGATGATAACAGAGTCTGAAAAATTTCTAAATCAAATAGAGAAGGAAAGATTAGATTTAACTAATCTAAAAAAGGATTTTAAGGATTTGGAGTCCTTTTTAGAAATCTATGAACTTCTCAAATCTAATTTGGATAAGCTTCAGGAAATGAAGGAAAGCATGGATGAAAGCGGTTACACTGCTCCATTCAGGTCCTTAAATCGTTATGGTTCCCGTGTAAGTGAGGATGTTGATTTTGAGGAATTAGGCGAGATAAGTCGCCATAACCAAATCTTCAGAAACAAGGCATCTGCCAAGAAGAACAGTTTTGATAGGGTAAAATATGCTATTTCTGCTCATAGGATCGCATTAGGCAATCTTGAGGAATATGCTAAAATAAGATGCAAGGACTGCAAGAAGTCCTATCGTGTAAGCAGTTTTCTCGACAATGAAAAGGTCTGCAAGTGCGGTTCCTCTAATTTTGAATTCAAGATTAACCATTCTGGTGTTCACAGGCTTGAAATAATTCCTTATCTTCCATTGTCCGGTAATTACATGGTGCTGATGTCAGGTCTTTCAAGCTGGGGAAGGGAATCCTTCAAAAGGGTTCTAAACATTCTAAAGCAACAAAGAAGAGGAGTTGTAAAGACAGTAACCCCTATTGTCAAGTATAAGGAAAACGGCAGAACAATCACCAAAAGGGTTCCTCTTGACAGTGAATTTGCAGACAGCTATGAAGATGAGCTTAGAAGAAGATTCGGCAAGGGAGTTCGCATTGAAAGATTGGAATTCCATAGGACCAAGCCGACAATCATCAATGACAAGCACACATGCACCAATTTGGCTCTTGCTTATGTAAAGCATGCTGAAGATATTGTAGAGCGTCATGGAGAAGCTATTTTTGAAGACAAGATCAAGGATTTGAACAATCTTAAGATTTATGATGAGATAATTTATTCAGTCAATCTTGAAAAGCCGGAATTCATTGATTCAAGCGATTTGGAGGATTGGAGAAAGGATAAAATCAACAAGACTCTTGAAGAGTTAGGCCTAATTGATAAGTTCGGCCATTTGGACAGAGGCTTGAAAAAGGATCTAAAGGAAAGGGAAAAGATAAAGACAAAGGTCTTTGCAGACATTGCCCCTACATTGATATTGTGGGACATCTCCAAGTACTATTTATGCACTTCCCAAGACAGGCGTAAGCGTTATGGCTCACCTTTCCCATACATTCGTGGAGACATTGACAGGCAACAGCGTAAGGTATTCCAGAATCCTCACACTCAGGTCGTGAACCTTTTAAGGGAAAAGGAGAAAGAGCACATCTTATCCGTACCTGATATGGATTTGCTGTTGCATAAGAAGTTCAAGTTTGAAGGGAAAATAAAGAACCTCAACATCAAGTTGAATTATGCCGCTGTAGGTCCAGCTATTGTATTCACTAACTCAAATTACTCAATTAAGGAAGTGTCCTACGCATTTAAAGTAGGTGAAAAGAGCATTAAACGTGAAATAAATAATATGAAAAGCATTAGAAAACCTAACACTAAACGTTCCAGAGACTTTATAGATTTGGTAAAGAACAAATCTTAACTTTTCTTTTTTAAAGGGGATTTTTTATGGTTGAAGACTTTGATGAGTTTGACGATTTTGATGACGAATTCGATGATGATTTCGAGAACATGGATGATTTTGAGGATTATGATGATTTCGAAGGCTTCGACGATGATGATGACTTTGATGAGGATATAGATTTTGACAATCTGGATATCGAGTCAAAGGAAGAGTTGGATATCTTTGATGAAAAGCCTTTGGAAACAGATTCCCGCTATGACATCAATGCTGTTGAAGTCCATATCTCAACACAGCTCACTTCTCAAAAGATTATCCAATTGATGGACACTTATCCCTCTTTGAAAAGAATCACTTGCCCTCAAAGCATTTATAATAGGATTTCTCCAGATTATATTAAGGCATTAGACAATTTAGGGGTTTCAATTGAGATAAAATACAATTGGGGCAAGAAAAAATATTCCATGACTCAAATAAATCAGGTAGTTGACTTATTCAATGAAGGAAAACGTTCTAATGAAATCGCTTCTGAACTTGATATGCCAATAGCTAATGTGAACTACATAAAATCAAAATATTTTGATAAGATCAATGTTAAGCATTATAAAAGAAAGTATGATGATGAGTGCAGGCAAAAGGTAAAGTCCATGAGGGAAAGTGGATTGAAACCTAAAGAAATTTCCAAGGAACTCAATATTCCTGTAAGATCCATTTACTATATTTTGAATAAAAAATGATTTTTATTATTTTTAATTTTTTATTTCTCTAATTTTATTATTTTTAATTTTTTATTTTTTAAATTTTTAATTTTCATTTCTATAAATTTTATTTTTTCAATTTCTATTTT
>SUTG01000068.1 GCA_015063035.1 Methanobrevibacter olleyae | reverse complement strand
TTTTTTTTTTTATTTGCATTTTTTCTTTACTATTTCACTATTTTAACTAATTCACTATTCTTAGAAATTCTCTATTTTAACTAATTCACTATTCTTAAAAATTCTCTATTTTAACTAATTCAGTATTTTTGAAATTAATTCTAATTTTTATCAAATTACTAAATTTTATTAAATATGAAATTCATAATATTAATATTATATAAGTTAAATTCTTAAAATTGAATTTATAAGCATTAACTAATGAAAAAGTTATTTTAAATTAAAAAAAAATAAATTTTGATAGCATGAGAAAAGATATTATATTGATTGTTTTGATATTGATAGCAGTTGTTAGTATAAGCGGTTGCATTAATGGCCCTATTGATAACATAAACAATAGAATGAAAGATTTGAACACTGATATCACTGAAGGAGACAACGATTATAACGCTGCAATAAGTTCCATCAATAGCCGTGACTATGCAAGTGGAAACAATAACATTCAAATTGCAAAGGAAAAATTCAATGACGCAGAAACAAAACTTTCAGAAATTGAAGAGTATCAAGATGACCTAAATGAAAGCATATACAAGGAGTATATTGATTTGATAAAGGAAGAAGTGTCATTGAAGAAAGAGGCAAGTGATGAGCTTTATTTAGCTATTCAATACTATGCAAATAATGATCCTTATTCAGGAAATTCATATGCTAAATCAGCAAATAATCAAATGAAAAAAGCAGTGATACTTCAAGGGGAAAGAAATCAATTAGTGGAAGAAAACTCAGAATTATTCAAAAAAGCAGGAATAATCTAAAATCTATGATTGTTCAATGCAAATTTTTAATCTATTGAATTTATTAGAAAGATTTGTGAGGGGGAAAAATGAAAAAAGCATGCCCTAAATGTAATGGGACCGGATCTATAGTTGTAGATACAAAAATATGTGAAAATTGTGATGGAACCGGTTATGTAGATACATTTGAAATGAAAAATCACTTTAAGGGAGTGAACAGTAATGCTAGAGCTAAATTTGATTTAGATGCAGATCAAGATGTTCCATGTGAAGCATGTGATGGAAAAGGAATGGTGGATGTCTTGGAAGACTGTTCCTACTGTAATGGAACAGGAGAAATTACTGTTTGCAATGACTGTGGAAAACGTATTGATTCTGATAAGAATTACTGCGATGAATGTGCAGAAAAGCAAGAAGAAGAGAAAATGAAAAAACAAGCTGAAAGAGAGAAAAATCAGGAAAAGATTGTTGTTGAATCTGACATCACTGGAAAGGAAATTGTTTATGAATTAGATGGATTATGTGAAATGAGTGATTTGGAGCTCAATTCCATCTATAGAGGTAAAGTCACAAGAGTGGAAAGATACGGCCTTTTTGTCAGCTTAAACAATCAGGTTTGGGGATTGATGAGAACACGTAATTCCTCAAATAAAGTGGGAGATTACGTTTTTGTAAGAATCACCCAAATCAAAGAGAGAAAACGTGAAGTTGACATGGCTCCTGCAAGCGTTTTCAAAGGGGAATATGTAATTAAAAAAGTCAAGAAAAACATAAAAAGAACCAAAATAGAAACTCTTGATGATTCTTCAATGGGTAATGTCGTTAAAGTCCATGGAGAAGTTATACAAATCCAACAGACATCTGGACCAACTATTTTTACAATCACTGATGAGACTGCAATTACATGGGCTGCAGCATTTAATGAGCCTGGAGTTAGAATGTATCCTGAAATTGAAATAGGGGACATTGTAGAGGTAATTGGAGAGGTCAATAAGCATAATGGTGAAATTCAAATAGAGTCAAGCAGCATTGAAAAGCTTGATGATGAAGAAGCAAATAAGATGAAAGAATACATCAACATTGCTTTAGATAAAAAGGCAGAACCTGATGATGTTGATTTCTTAATCCAAAGCCCAGTTCTAGATAGGTTAAAGCCTAAAATGAGAGAAGCTGCAAAAGTTATCAGAAGGGCAATTTTAGATGGAAGGTCAATTCTTGTCAGACACCATGCAGATGCAGATGGTATCTGTGCAGGAGTTGCAATGGAAAAAGCGGTTATCCCTTTATTAAAAGAGTTCAATCCAGATAATGATGCAGAATACCACTACTTCAAACGCTCTCCTAGTAAAGCTCCATTTTATGAATTGGAAGATGTTGTGAAGGATTTGTCATTTGCATTGGAAGACTTTGAAAGACATGGGCAAAAATTGCCGTTAATTGTACTATTGGATAACGGTTCCACAGAGGAAGACATTGTAGCATTGATGCAAGCGAAAATCTATGATATCGAAATTGTGGTCATTGACCATCACTTCCCTGGCGAATTGATTACAAAAACATTGAAAAGTGGAGAAACCGTTGATGGGAATGTTGAGTGCGATAATGAAGATATCATTGCAGGTACTGTTGCAGTGGATGAATATGTTGACACTCATGTAAACCCTTATCTTGTTGGAGGGGATTCTCAAATAACTGCTGGAGCTTTAGCTACTGAAGTTGCACACATCATAAATCCTGATGTTGAAGAATTAGTGAAACATTTACCTGCGGTTGCTGTTTTAGGAGACCGTGCAGAAGCTGATGAAGTGGAGCAATATGTGAAACTTGCATCTGAGAAAGGATATGATAGAGAGCAGTTGAAGAAGATTGCTGAATGTATTGATTTTGAAGCTTACTTCCTTAGGTTCATGAATGGTAGAGGCATAATCGATACCATCTTAGGTGTGGATAATCTTGATAAGCATCCAAAGATGGTTGAAGCATTATATAAAGAATACCTAAAACGTGTAGATACCCAAATGAAAGCCGCTTTGCCTAACATAAAAAGAGTGCAACTGGAAAATGGAATCTACTTCAATGTTTTGGATGTTGAAAAATATGCTCATAAATTTACATTCCCTGCTCCTGGAAAAACCTGTGGATTTGTCCATGATAAGATTGTAAAAGAGATTGGTGAAGATAAGCCAATCATTACCTTGGGACATGGTCCAGACTTTGGAGTTTTAAGGGCAACTGATTCTGTTCATAAGATCTTTGGATTTAATGTAA
This sequence comes from Methanobrevibacter olleyae, assembly GCA_015063035.1. Taxonomy (GTDB): domain Archaea; phylum Methanobacteriota; class Methanobacteria; order Methanobacteriales; family Methanobacteriaceae; genus Methanobrevibacter; species Methanobrevibacter olleyae_A. The sequence continues at coordinate 4,494 of SUTG01000068.1, read as the reverse complement.
ACAATATTGTAATTAGTCTTGCAGATAAGATACCTCAAGCAGGTATTGATGGTGGAGGACACGAATGTGCAGGATCAATAAAATATATTGAGGGTCTTGGCAAGGAAGTATTGAATCAACTTCTAAGTGAAATCCAAAATATGACTAATGAATAAAAGAAATAATTTCAGATTAAAAATAATTTTTTGTTAAAAATTATCAGAAATTATTTTTTCTATTTTTTTAATTTTTAATTTTTTTCTAAAATTTCTATTTTTCAAATTTTTCTAAATTTAAAATTTTTTCTAAAATTTCCATCTTTGATATGGCAAGATTAAAAATTTATTAAATTACTCTTTTTTAATTATTAGATATACATAGGCCAAATTCATTTTTATAGTTAGGATATAATATTTGATTAAATTAATTTTATGATTAATTAAATTAATTCATTTTAAATAAACTATCATTTAATGAAATGTTACTATATAATTTCTGCACAAAAATGAAATTGTGAAAAATTGAGAAAATTTTTTATCAAAATTATGTGGTGATGATGATTTTTACAAAAGATGATAAAAAAATTTTAAAAAAAAATTTAAAGAGATAAAACAAAAATTATAAAAAAATTGAATTTGAAAAATTTATGAAATATATTAAAATAGTTTCATAAAAATAAAATAAAATAAAATAAAATAAAATAAAATAAAATAAAATAAAATAAAATAAAATAAAATAAAATAAAATAAAATAAAAAAATTTGAAAAAATAATTAAAATAAAATAAGAAAAAAATTTAAAAATTATTAAAAAAAATTTTTATTCTGATTTTTTAGATTTGTAATCATTGATTGCTTCAGTTAATGCATCTGCTGCTAAGTTGGAACAATGCATCTTGATTGGTGGGAGACCATCCAATGCATCAGCAACATCATTTCTAGTAATTTCTAAAGCGTCATCAACAGTCATTCCTTTAGCAATTTCAGTAATCATACTACTTGTAGCTATTGCAGCACCGCAACCGAAAGTTTCAAATTTTATATCCTGAATCACTTCATTGTCATCCACATCAATGTAAATAGTCATTAAATCACCGCAAGTAGGATTTCCAACAGTTCCTTCGCCACTTGCATTTTCAATAATGCCAGAATTTCTTGGATTTGTAAAATGATCCATAACTTTTTCACTGTACATAATTATCACCTATTCCTTCACGATTTAATTTAAGAATATAAATTTTTATTTTAATTGGATTTCAATTAATGATCAGGGTCTGTAAACTTAGATTCATCCAACTCTAAAGATTCATTGTTTTCATTATCCCATAAAGGAGACATTCTCCTTAAACCTGCAACAACCTCATCCAATGCATCTACAACAGTATCTACATCATCCAAACTATTTTCAGTTCCTAAACTTAATCTTAGGGAGCCATGAATTTCCGCATCTTCCAAACCTAAAGCGCTTAAAACATAAGATGCCTTTAGACTTTTTGATGAACATGCAGAACCAGTTGCACCATTGATGCCTTTTGCATCCAATCTTAGGATCAATCCTTCACCTTCGATTGCTGCAAATCTATAGTTTACATTATTCGGAAGTCTATTTTCCCTATCACCATTCAAGTAAGCTTCTGGAATCCTATCGCTAATCTTTTCAATGAGAGAATCTCTTAGTTCTGTAAGCTTTGCAATGTTTTCATCTAAATGCTCATAAGCAAGTTCCGCGGCTTTACCAAAACCTACAATACCAGGAACATTTTCAGTACCTGATCTGAGACCGTTTTCTTGACCTCCTCCATGAATCAATAATTCTAATTTTACTCCTTTTCTAATGAATATTGCTCCAACACCTTTTGGACCATAAATCTTATGGGAAGAAATGGACAACAAATCAATATTTGCTTCTTTAACATCCACTGGAATCTTACCTACAGATTGAACTGCATCACAATGGAATAGAATGCCATTTTCCTTTGCAACCTTACCTACTTCTTCAATTGGCTGTATAGTTCCTATCTCATTATTTGCATGCATTACAGAAATTAAAATAGTATCTTCCCTAATTGCATTCTTTAAATCTTCTATACTGATGATTCCTTTATCATTCACTGGCAAGTATGTAACTTCATATCCTCTTTTTTCCAAGAATTCACAAGTTCTAAGTACTGCAGGATGCTCAATTTCAGTTGTAATAATGTGTTTTCCTTTATCTTCAAATTTTAAAGCTACCCCTTTAATAGCCATATTGTCAGATTCAGTTCCTCCACTTGTAAATATAATTTCTTTTGCATCAGCATTAATTAATCTAGCTACATTTTCACGAGCTTCTTCAACCGCCTTTTTAGCATTTCTACCTAATTTATAAAAAGTGGAAGGATTTCCAAATTCCTCTTTCAAATAAGGTATCATTGCATTAAATACTTCCTCTTTTACAGGAGAAGTAGCAGAATTGTCCATATAAATCATAGTTAGCACTCCAAAATTTTTAAGTAAAGTTTTTAATAATTTTTCAATGAAAAACATTAATATAACTATAGTTATAATACTATTTTAAAAAAAATATAACAATAGTTATAATTTTCATATAATTATTAGTATGTTTTAGTATATAAATTTTAGGTTTAACTAAAATAAAAAATAAAAATAAATGGAAAAAATCAAATTAAAAAAAAAAAAAACTAAAATGAAAAAAATAAGAGGAAAAAAGAAAATATAGTAGGTTTAGAATAATGAATTTATTCTAACCTAATTTTGCTGTGACTTTATCCAAAGCTTGATCAATATCAGCAATGATGTCCTCAACATCTTCAAGACCTACAGATACTCTAATCAAGTCAGGAGTTACACCAGTACTTTCCTGCTCTTCTGGAGTCAATTGTTGATGTGTAGTAGAAGCGGGATGGATAACCAAACTTTTTGCATCACCAATATTAGCAAGTAAGGATAACAATTCAACATTATCGATAAATTCTTTTCCTGCTTCAAGTCCACCTTTAACACCAAAGGTTAATAGAGCACCATATTGGTCTCCTAAGTATTTTTTAGCTGTTTCATGTGTTGGATGACTTTCAAGACCAGGATAACTTACCCAACTTACTGCAGGATGTTGTTCTAAATGTTTAGCTACTTTTAATGCATTTTCAGAATGCTTAGCCATTCTGATAGATAAAGTTTCTAAACCTTGCAAGAATATGAAACTGTGGACCGGAGCAAGTGTTGCACCTAAGTCTCTTAATAACCTTGCTCTTATACGAAGTGTGTAAGCAATATTTCCAAGACCTGGGAAATCACCAAACACCTCCCAATAGTTAAGGCCATGATAACTTGGATCCGGTTCAGAAAGGGTAGGGAATTTACCATTTCCCCAATTGAACTTGCCGCTATCGACAATATATCCTCCTACGGCAGTACCATGACCACCAACAAACTTAGTTGCTGAAGCTGCAATAACATCTGCACCATGTTCTAAAGGCCTTACTAATCCAACAGCTGAAGTATTGTCAACTACTAAAGGAATCTCATGAGAATGAGCAATTTGCGCAAGTTTTTCAAATTCAGGAACATCCAATTTTGGATTTCCAATGGATTCTACATAAATTGCTTTTGTCTTATCAGTTATAGCAGCTTCAAAAGCGTCAAGATCCTCTGAATCTACAAAGATAACCTTACGTGCTAAATCTTTGAAAGTGTAATCAAACAATTGATATGTACCACCATATAAATTATCTGCAGAAACAATTTCATCCCCAGGCTGTGTAATGTTTAATAATGCATAAGTAATAGCAGCCAAGCCACTTGCAGCAGATATTGCAGAATTTCCTCCTTCAATTGCAGCAATTCTTGCTTCAAAAGCATCATTAGTAGGGTTGGTTAATCTACTGTAAATTTGACCAAATTCCTGAAGAGCAAACCTATTTGCCGCTTGATCCGTATCCTTAAATACATAAGATGAAGTTTGATAAATAGGAACAGCTCTTGCTCCAGTTGCAGGGTCTGGTTCTTCTTGCCCTGCATGTAATCCTAAAGTACTTAATCCATAATTTTTGTTAGCCATTTTATCACCTATAATAAATTAATTAATAAATATAATGAATACTAGTGGATTTTAATAAATTAAAAATTTAATAAAATTCTTAAAAATATTCTTTTAGAATATATTTTCAATATAATCATTAAAAAATAACAATTGTTATATTTTATATTTGCAAGAGTTCTATTCTTAATGAAGAAATATTAAAAATAGTGAAATTATTAAAAATAAATTTTAAGAAAAATATTCATTATATAACAATTGTTATACATAGTATATAAAGTTTTTGATATTCTAGGCATTGAAAGAAAAAACAATAAAAAAATTAAGAAATATAGAAAAATAGTTTAAGAAATTGAAATTAAAATAGAACAATAATAATAAACGATACTGAAAAAAAAAGATAAAAAAGTTCGTAAAATATAAAACTAAATAGTGTTTGATAAAAAAAAGGCTGGCAGCTAAATGAAATTCCCATAGACCG
>SUTG01000067.1 GCA_015063035.1 Methanobrevibacter olleyae | reverse complement strand
AGAAAACACCGCTTTTACGTGGTTTTTTGTATTCTAAAGTAATTCTTGCTCTGAAACCACTTTTAATTGATGTTACAATAGCTTTTGCATGTCTATCTTCAGGCTCATCAATTCTTTCCAAGATAATTTTGTTAGGAGCGATTTCTTCCATAGTTACAACAGCTCTTTCAGAACCGTTTACAATGAAATAACCTCCTGGGTCTTTAGGGTCTTCTCCTTTTTCCATCAATTCCTTATCGGTAAGGCCATGCAAATGACAAATGCTGGATTTGAGCATGAGAGGCAATTCACCAATGTATACTTCTTCCAATTCTTCCTCTTCATCGCTGTTGTTATCATGCAAAGCCATTTCCAAGTACATGTGCGCAGAATAGTTTAAATTTCTAAGTCTTGCTTCAGTAGGGTAAATCATACTTTTAGAACCGTCTGCTTCTTTGGTGAAAGGTTTTTCTATTTTAATTTTACCTGTTCTAAGAGTATAGTTCCCTTTTTCGTTTTCAATAGTGATTGGTTCAGTGATATCAATAATCTTTTGAATACGATTTTCAACAAAATCGTTATAGGATTTAATATGATGGTCTACAATATCATATTTATCAAAAAATGAATCCACTAAACCCCATGTCTTATTTTTCATTTAATATCTCCAAAATAATACAGTTAGATTAAAATAAAATTACTAAATTATTTAATTTAATATTTTCCTAATTAATTAGTTCTTAAGTTTTATTTTTGATTATTTTCTCCACTTACAAGCCTGTATGTAACAAATATGCCTGCAGTTTCACTTTTACGAGTTATTTTTAAAACTTGACCTTCTTCAGCACCAATAGCTTTAGAAACAGGATCATTTACTCTTATTTTTGGAAGTTGACTAATGTCATAATCAACATCTGCAAAAATCTCTTCAATTTCATCATCAGACAAAATTTCGTGCTTAGGGACAGCACTATGGTTTAATATATTAAATGCCAAAATATTCCTCCGATAAAACTTTTTAAACAATTTGTAATGAAATAACTTTTTTCTAAATGAAATTTCTAATATTAATCATGATTTAAACTTTAAATAGCTTTAAATAAAATTTAATTTTTCATTAATTTTTTACAATCCCTTACTTCTTCACCATCATAGAATAGATCTAATTCATATCAAAATTCGATAATGCGATTCGTCCATAAATCAAACTAAGAAATCAAATACAATAAACAATTGATTAAAATGAAAAAAATAGATAAAACATTGAATTTATGAAATTAAAACATTACCCCCAATTAAAAATATAAATAAATCACCCAATTCTAGTAGAATAAATTCTAAGTCAAATACAATATAAATTTAAATATGATTTAAATAAGACATTAAAGTTAAAAAATCTTCGAAAAAATGTTAATTTAAAAATTTAAATTTAGTAAAGTTAATAAATAAAAAAATCAGAGCGGGCCCGACGGGAATTGAACCCGCGGCCGCTTGGTTAAAAGCCAAGCGCTCTGCCAGACTGAGCTACGGGCCCTGATTAAACAAATGAAATACAATGTGGCTATCTTACTTAACTTATAGTTAAGCGCCCTGGCCGGGATTTGAACCCGAGTCGCGGGCTCGACAGGCCCACATGATAGCCCCTACACCACCAGGGCAAACTATGAGAGTATAAATAATACTCATAAAATAGTATATTTATTATTATATATAAATGTTTCTACCTATCATACATTGAAATTAATTGAAATTCAGAAAAATCAAATTTCAAAATAAAATCAACAGATAAAATAGATATAATAATAAAAATCCCGACTGCCGGACTTGAACCAGCAACATTTGGATCTACAGTCCAACGCTCTGCCAAATTGAGCTAAGTCGGGTAGATACAAAGTGGGACCACCCGGATTTGAACCGGAGTCTCAGGCTCCCAAAGCCCAAAGGATCGACCAAGCTACCCTATGGTCCCAACAATATTTATACAACATACTTATTTTATATTACCATAATATATAAATGTTTTGGTAAATCATATAACGGATTAGTAAAATCATATAATGACTCAAATTACACAATCAAATTATATAAAGCCCCGGACGGGAATTGAACCCGCGACCACGAGATTACAAGTCTCGCGCTCTACCAGACTGAGCCACCGAGGCAATGAAAAATAAAAAAAGAATCAATATTCAAATGGAAATCTTCAATTGGAAATGTTCCATTAAAAATATTCAACAATAGTAATTAGTAAAGTATCATTTAAATAGTTTACTATTGAATCTATTTATTCTAAACTAAACTAAATGAGAAATAGAAAAAAGAAAGATGAAAATAAAAAAAGTGGAAAAATTCAGAAATAATGATTATTTTGAAAAAATTTTAATAAAAAATTAAGAAAAAATAAGAAAAAATTAAGAGAAATTAAGAGAAATTATAAAAAATTAAGAGAAATAAATTTCCTTTAATTTTCTGGAAGCCTCTTTGGGGTCTTCAGCACTCATTATTGCACTCACAACTGAAAATCCTGCAATGCCGCTACCCTTCAATGTGCTGGCATTTTCTACAGCGATTCCACCAATCGCAACTACTGGAATGTCAATTGAATCAACAATTTCCTTTAATTCCTCTTTAGAGACTGAATCTGCATCATCCTTAGTAGCTGTAGGAAAAACAGCACCGGAACCTATATAATCTGCACTATCCTTCTCAGCTTTTTTAGCCTCTTCAACAGTTGAAGCTGAAACACCTAATATCTTATCTTCGCCAATTATTTCACGAGCGATATCTGCAGGCATATCATCCTGACCAATATGGACTCCTTCACAATCAACTGCAAGTGCTATATCAATCCTATCATTAATCAATAAGGGAACATCATATTTGAGGGTGATTTCCTTAACCTTTAAAGCCAATTCATAGAATTCCTTAGTTGAAGCAGTCTTTTCACGAAGCTGAACAACGGTAGTTCCACCTTTAATGGCCTCTTCAATAATATTTAGAAATTCCTCATCAGTTTTATCCCTACGGTCTGTAACCAAATAAACTGAATAGTCAATATCCTCTTTTTTCATTTAACCAACTTTCCTATTTAATTAGATGTGATAGAGATGTTATTTAGATCTTGATTTCAAATAAATTAGCTCTTTCCACCAATTCTTCAGCAGTTAATTTATATAAATTGTCAATTAATGCTGTTCTGAAACTGCCTGTGCCCAAATCATTTTTCCTTACATAATCTGCAGCATTTTCACCTGCAACAGACATTAAAGCACATGCAGTTATTCCACCAATCAATGGATCATTAGCACCTACATAGGACCCTATGATTGTAGTTAACATACAGCCGCTACCAGTGATAAGAGGCATCATCTCATCACCATTCTCAAGACCAAAGGTCACATCACCATCTGAAATAATATCAATAGGACCACTTGCAATAACAACAGTATTTAATTCCTTAGCCAATTCTTTTACGACCAATCCATTGACAGCTAAATTATCCTTAGAAATAACATCACTTGCTGCTACATCCACACCTTTAGCTACGGAATCATTGCTTTCATCAAGATTAATCAATTTGGTAATGGCTTTAATTTCAGACATGTTACCTCTAATTAATGCAAGAGGATAATTTTCAACAATCTCCTTTGTCATGTCATTTCTAAGAGCGCTTACACCTGCACCTACTGGATCAAAAATGATAGGCTTATTGATTTCCTTAGCCTGGTTTGCACTGTTTCTCATCAATTCATTCTGAGCTTTGCTTAATGTACCTATATTGATTACAAGAGCACTTGCAATATTTACTATTTCTCCACCTTCTTCTGCACCATTTGACATGATTGGTGATGCACCAATAGCTAATGCTGCATTTGCACAGTCAGTAACTGTTACAAAATTGGTTATGCAAAAAGTCAAAGGAGAAATTTCCTTTACATTTTTTAAAGCGTTTTGAAATCCATTTAATGCGTTTTTTACATTTTCACTGTCAGCAATTATAATTTCATCTGTCATTTTATAACCTTTAAAATCTTAAATTTTTTCAACATTCTTATCTTTTATCTTTATTTTTATATAAAGTTTTGTATAATTTATCATGATTATTCATTATAAATTATTATGAAAATTTTAAAAAGTATTTAAAATAACTCGAAAATATGGTAAAAATTATTAAGAATTTTTATGAAAAACAATTAAATGAATATGAAAAATAAGAATATATTAAAAAAAGAATTGGGGAAATTCAAAAAATGGAAAAATAGGAATAAATAAGAAAAAATATTAAAAAATATTAAAATATGAATAAATAGGAATAAATAGAAAAAATAATAAAAAAATAATTTTAAAAATTATTTATTTTCAAATAATTCCTTAGACTCTTCAAGAGCTACAACTGCAGGCAATGGATTACCAGCCAGCATATCAATGGAAGCTCCACCACCACTACTGATATGGTCCATCTTATCCCCATAGCCTAAATTAACGGTAGCTGCTGCAATATGTCCCCCACCAATGATTGAAAATCCTTTTGAGGACGCAATTGCATTGATTATATCCTCAGTACCGATTGCAAATTTAGGGTCTTCAAACACACCAGCAGGACCATTTGCAAAAATGGTTTTTGCCTCTCTTAAAATCTTGGAATATGTAATCAATGAGTCTCTACCTATATCAAAAATTGAAGCATCAGGAATGTTTTCAATAGTCACATCTGCCCTATCACCTTGAACGCTTACTGCAACATCAGTCGGATAAACAATCTTATCGCCGAATCTTTCAATAAGGTCTCTGCATTTATCCACCATATCAAGATATCCTCTTGATTCAATAAAGTTCTTATTGGTGGATTTGATATCATAACCTGCGGCCCAAATAAATATATTAGCAACAATCCCTGAAACTAGGACATAATCCGCTGTGCCGTTTTCCAAAACATTTTCAGTAACTGTAATTGAATCATCAGCCTTCATTCCACCTAAAGCGAAAACACAGGGGTGTTGAACATTCTCTAAAGCATTGCCAATAACGGTTAATTCCTTTTCCATTACTCTTCCTGCTGCTGATGGAACAGTTCTTGTAAATCCAACCAAGGAGGTTTGGGACCTGTGTGCTGCAGCAAATGCATCATTTACGAAATAATCAACTAAAGGGGTTAATGTTTTTACAAGCACAGAAGTGGCTTCCTCATCAGCAGAGCGTTTCAATTGCTCTTCTGAAAAGAACCTGACATTTTCTAAAAGCAAGATTTGCCCAGGTTCTAAAGCTATGATTGATTCCCTTGCCTTAGATGAGAAGATTGAATCAACATATTTCACTTCCAAACCTACAGCCCTAGATAAAACGACAGCATGTTGCTCCAATGTGGTAAAATCATTTTTACCTGGACGACTTTGGTGAGCAAGAATAACAGTTTTAGCACCTTTCATAGATAATTCCTTAATGGTTTCAGCATGCAATTTCATACGGGTATCATCTAAAATGATTCCGGAATTAGGATCCACAGGAGAATTGATGTCAATCCTAACTAAAACTGTTTTGCCATTTACATCAAAATCATCAATAGTATTAAAGTTCGCCATAATTTCACTCAATAACAATCATTTCCATAATTTAAAGAAAATTAAATCTTACTTACTAAATCCAATAATGCATCTTTAGGGCTTTCTGCCTTAATGATTCCAGAAGCTAAAAGAACTCCTTCAGCACCTAATTCAATAGCTGCAGCCATATCCTCACCAGTGGAAATGCCTGCACCGCATAAAACCTTAACATCTTTGTTAATGGCTTTAACTTTAGATACACTTCCCTTAACAACTTCAGGATCAGCTTTGGAAACAGGTATTCCAGTACCAATAAGTTCAGGCGGCTCCACTGCAACATAATCTGGAGAAAAGGTAGCGGCTGCAACACTTGTTTCAATATTATTGGTACAGACACATGAAATAAGTTCTGCCTCTTTTGTCTTTTTAACAACTTCTGCAATGTCTGCAAGAGTCATTCTGCATTCAGAGTGATTCAATAAAGTCCCATCAATACCGCTTGCTAGGAAACTCTCAAACAAATTGCTTCCGGTATGACCTCCAGGAGATACAGCATCAATATGTTGAGAGAGTACAGGAATATTGGTTTCCTCTTTAATTCTATAGATATCAATAGCTTGCGGTACAGCAACCATAGTAACTCCAGATTCTTCACCAGCACTTTCTAAAGCATTAGCCAAATCCAATGCCTTTTGACCGCTTGATTCCAAATAAGTTTTAAAATTTAATATAACAACAGGTGTTTTAAGACTCAAATCAAATCCTCCTTAAAAACTATAATTAAATAAATCTAACATTTTATGCATCTAGCATTTTATACATTTCAGCATGATAAATAATAAATAGAATAATTAAAAAAATTATTACTATACTAATAAAATATATATTCTTAATTATATTTAAATTATTTTAATCAACAAAAAAATCAAAAAGGATTATTATGGCATTCACTAAAGAAGAACAAGCAAAATTGGAATATAGCGGTTATAGATTTGTAGGAGAACATGGCCATGCTGCTGCAAAAATCTGTCATTGGACTAGAAAAAGCATGGTTAATGAAGGAGTATGCTATAAGGAGCAATTCTATGGAGTGCAATCCCATAGATGCCTTCAAATGTCTCCAGCTGTACCTTTCTGTAACCAGAAATGCTCCTTTTGCTGGAGAGACTTAAGTCAGACAAGAATTGAATGGGAAGGGGAATACGATGACCCCAAAACAATCATTGAAGGCGCTATAAAAGCTCAGAACAACCTATTATGCGGTTTTGGTGGAAATAAAAAGGCAGATAAGAAAAAGCTTGAAGAGAGCAAGAAACCAACAAACGCTGCAATTTCACTTGCTGGAGAACCGACTTTATACCCAGAAATCGATGAGCTTTTAGCAGAATTCCACAGACAGGATTTCACAACATTCATAGTTAGCAATGGAATGTATTGGGAAAAACTTGGAAACCTTGAAAACGAACCAACCCAACTATACGTTTCCTTAGATGCACCTAACGAGAAAGTGTATAAAGAGCTTTGTAACCCTCAAATAAATGATGCTTGGAACAATTTAAACAAAACACTTGAGTTAATGAACAGTTTTGATAGCCGTACAGCTATTAGGATCACCTCAGTTAAGGGCAAAAACATGATTAACACAGATGAATATGCGAAATTAATCAATAAGGCCAATCCAAAATACGTTGAAGTGAAAGCATACATGTTTGTAGGATCTTCCAGAAAAAGATTAAGTCTCGACAATATGCCATCAAATCAGGAAGTTCGTGACTTTGCTCAAGAAATAGCGGATAAAACCGGTAGAGAATTAACTAAAGAGTCTGAAGTCAGTAGAGTCGTTTTATTGGAATAAAAAACATACTATTTTTTAAAAAAAAAAAAGTTAAATTAAAAAAATAAATTAAATTCAAATTATAAAAATTGAAAAAAAAACTTAAATATATTAAAAAAAAGTTAAATTAAAAAAATAAATTAAATTCAAATTATAAAAATTGAAAAAAAAAAATTAAATATATTAAAAAAAAGTTAAAAAAAAGTT
>SUTG01000018.1 GCA_015063035.1 Methanobrevibacter olleyae | reverse complement strand
ACCCATAGCAATGATGGTTGGGTGAATGTCCATATCTAATAAGGTTTCAGATTTTTTGAGGAGTTCCCCAGCAATGATTACTGCAGTAGTAGTTCCGTCTCCAACTTCGTCTTCTTGGGTTTTTGCCACTTCTACGAGCATTTTTGCTGCTGGGTGTTCAATATCCATTTCTTTTAAGATAGTAACTCCGTCGTTGGTTACTACAATATCTCCGAGTCCGTCCACTAACATTTTGTCCATACCTTTTGGACCTAAAGTAGTTCTTACAGTTTCTGCTAATACTTTACCTGCTAAGATGTTGGTTCTTTGTGCATCTCTACCTAACAATCTGTTAGTTCCTTCAGGTAAAATGAAAATAGGTTGACCTTGTGCCATTCTATACACCTCAATTTTTTTAATAAATAATTTTTTGATAGATAAATAAATATAATTTAATTTAAATCAAAGATAGTTTAAACTAATTTAATAATATTTATTCTATAATAACAATGGGTTTAAAGTAATATATAAAGTTTTTGTTTTTATTATGATTTTTTATAAAATTATTATTTTAAAGAAAAATAAATAAAAAAAAGTATTTTTTAAATAAAATTATAATAATATGAAAAAAATATGAACAAAATAATATAAATATAATTTAGTTACAAAAATATATTAAAATTGAAAGTTCCTTTGCAGTTAACACTAGTTCCTTTGCGGTAAACAAATGAAAGGGGAATGATGAAGTAATCATTTTTTCCAATATATTATTATAATAAGATAAACAAAATTTTAAGTAATTAAATAGACATGAAGGTGATTTTATAAGGGATAAAGGAATTGGAAATCACACTTCATCCAATGATTATGATGAAGAAAAGTTTGATGAGAAGTATAAGGAATTGGAAAGCTTGAAAGAAGATATCATTCGGCAAATGGATGAAATGGAGGAAAACAGGGCTGAAAAGATTCATGAAATGTTCAAAAAGAGTAAAAAGAATCAAATGAGTGAAAATATCAATGAAGAAAACATTGATGAAGAGATTCAGAAGCTTGAAAAAGCCAATAGGATAATCAGCACTTACCAAAGATTCATGGACGCATTTGAAAAGGACCTTGATATTGATCCTGGAAGACTGATGGGACTTACTGATGGAATATTCAGTATAGTAATGACCCTTTTGATATTTGGAATGGCATTGCCTGAAAATGAAATAGCCAATTACACAGGATTCATGAACTTCATCGGCTCTATATCACCAATAGCAGGAGTGGTGATTGTAAGTTTCATATTGTTGGCTTCATTCTGGATTTACCATCATGAGTTTTTGAAAATAAAAAGATTGAATATTCCTTATCTATGGATGAATATGTTTTATTTGGCAAGCCTATGCTTCATACCTTTTACAACATCCCTAATTGGAAACTATTCCCATTTCTTCTTGGCGAATGTGATCTTTGGAGTGAATATACTTTTAGTTGTAGGCTTCTTCTTACTGAACTTCTATTATGCTCAAAAAAGGGGATTCCTTGAGGAATACACATCTGAAGAGGATAAGAAACATGTATTCAACACTTTGTGTATCATTATGGGTCTCACAGTTATTGTAAACCTGCTTGACTTTAACGTAAACCCTAACTTTATCTATCTGTTCCTATTGGTGCCAATCATTTCCACAATAAGACATATTCAGTACATAATGAAATGATGATAGGGAAATTAGAAAAAAATTAGGTATTGAAAAGGCATTGAAAACAGAAAAAATAAAAAAAGAATGGATTTCATGAAATTTTAAAAAAATTACATGAAATTCAAAACCGCCATAAAAATAAGCATACGAAAAAATAGAAAAAAGAAAATAAGAAAAATTAATTATTCTTCAGGTAAAGGAAGCTTTTGCCAGAAGAATATGTCATTTTCTTTTTTAGCCACTTCAACATAGCCTTTTCTCTCTAGGCTTTTAAGAATGTTCTTTGTATTGCCAAAGGAAAGGTTCTTGAATGCAAGATCATTTAAATACTCTTTTACAGACAATGTATCCATAGCTTCATCTTCAGGAAGCAAATGATATATTTGAGACTGAATGGAATTTAAGTTCTTTAATTGAGGAGCAGTCAACTTATCATAGACAAACTTGAATTTTTCCAATTCCTCAACTGTGGATTTGTATCCTTCAAGTTCCGCTTTAAGCCTTTCGACTTCCTCTGAATTGTTTAGACTGAGAGATGCTACATCATCATTTGATTGAGAATCAATCATATTAGCCACATTTTCCAATTCTTCATCACCAACAGCCTTAATCTTAAGCTTATTTTCCTTAGCTAATTCCAATTCTCTCTTAATGTCATTTAGTTCAAGCAATTCCCTATCTTCAACAGAGGTTTTGTTAATGACCCCATCATGAGACTGGCTATCCAAGAAGCTGTCATCAGACAATTCAAAGAATAGGTCTTTCACTTCATTCAATCTTTGGATTTGCAAGTCCTTTTTAGAGAGTTCATTCTGGACTTTAGCATATTCCTCACGGGAAACAGACTTGTCTTTCAACAATTGGATTTGAACATCCTTCTCACGAATTGTTACATCACGAGAGTCAAGTTCCCTTTGCAATACTACAAGATTATCCTTATTTACCAAATTATTCTTCAAGTCAAGGATTTCCTCATTTTGAGAAGCTATTTGAGCATTAAGTGACTGGATTTCCATATTTTTATCATCTACAGTGCTTAATGTATTTGCCAATTTGAGATTGGCTTCATTTTCCTTATTCTTTGCTTCATCCAATTGTCGTTGAACATCACTTATCTTATTTTCAGCAATCTTCAAATCGTTGGAAATAGCTTGAATTTCATTTTCTTTAGAGCTTACATCATTCAATGCCTCTTTCAATTTAAGGTTTGCCTGACCTAACTCTAAAGTTTTAAAGCTGTTAAATTCTTCATCAAAGGATTCCTTCATTTTAGAAAGAGATTCATTTAATTCAGAAAGTTCATTAACCTTATCTGACAAGTTTCTGATGGTTTCATCCTTTGAATTCAATAGATCCTTGGACCTGTTCAACACTTCAATGTTAGTATTTAAAGAATGAGTTAAGTTTTCAATTTCATAGTTTTTAGTTTTCAAATCAGCCTGATACTTAGCCTTCAAATCATAAATTTCTTCATCCTTAGCCTTTATGTCATTATCAAACTTATCTAAAAAGTCGCTAAGCTCTAATCCTTTGCTTTTTAAGTCATCTTCAAACTGATTTTTTAAAGAAGAGATTTCATCATCTTTGACTCTTAAATTTTCATTATATTTAAGTTTTAAATCTGAAATTTCCATTTCATGCTGTTTCTTCAAATCGAGAATTTCGTCATCTTTTTGCTTTAAGGACTCTTCAGATTCCATCTTTAAGGTTTCAAATTCATCATTGGACATTAGGGAATTTTGCTCATCCTTCAATTGGGCAATTTCCATCTTAAGCTTATTGATTTCCAAAAGGGAAGACTTCACTAATTTTTGTAATTTAAATATTTCACTAGAATTCTCAAAACTCATTTTATCACTTAAACATAACTTAATTTAACGCTAATCAAAATAGATTAATCTATAATTAAAACTATTAATTTAATTTATGTTTAATCTCTTATTTAAACTTAATTAATTAAATATAACAAATTTTATGAAATATTTAAGTTTTTTATAAAAAACTAGATAATTTTAAGAAAAATTAGAAAAAATAAGGAAAAAATCCCTAGAAAAAAATAAAAAACACCTGAAAATAAGCAAATAAAGGAAAACCCCCAAAAAAATAAAAAAGACCTATTTTAAGTTATCAACATAATATGTTTAATTTAATAATTTAAGTATTTAATAAATTAATAGTTTAATAATTTAAAAAAAGTTCTTCAAAACTAAAAAGCGGGCCCGACGGGGATTGAACCCGCGACAACAAGGTTAAGAGCCAAGCGCTCTGCCAGACTGAGCTACGGGCCCGGACAAAAACATCTTTAAAAAAAAAAAAAATCAATATTATTATTTTATACTTTAACTTATTTAACTATTTTGTTTTATTTAGGTATTCAATAGCAGATAAGAAAATATTAAAAAAGAAAAAGTTGAGAAAACTTTGAAAAAGAGAAAGAGAATGAAAAAAGAAATATAAAAAAATAAATACTTATAATAAAAATAGAATAAACAAGAAATGAAAGGGGGAAAATCATGATAGGTGACGATGACTTTTTCATGCAGAATGCAGACTATCACTATGGAGCCAGTGATACAGAAAAGATGTATGGGAGAAACTACAATGATTCTTCCGACTATGTTGGAGGATACATACCCATCAGCTATGGAAAATATGAATCCACAGCTAAAGAAAGTTCTGAAAATAACAGCTATGAAAAATATGAATCTGCCGCTCAAGAAAGTTCTGAAAATGACAGCGAGGAAAAATATTGCATTGCAGGAATTCTTATTGTTCTTGCGATACTGCTTATACCAACGGTTCTTGTACCTGCAATTACTGACTCAATGTCTAATTCAGTGATCGTAGACGATTTGAAGATTACCCGATACATCCATTCAGTCCAGTATGAATCAAAAGTTTCTACAGATAAGGGATATGAGATTACATACAATCAGAAAAGCTTTGGCACCCATGCAATAAATGTTATCCTCTACTCAAAAAATGGGGAAGTGTTGTATAATGACAGCAAATATGTGGGAACCTGTTATCTAGGAGATGTGCCATACATAGTGTACCTTGATGAAAAGGCAGATTATGCGATATTTGAAGTATACAGAAACCATTTGGATTCTGGAAAGTGCATATACAGTGAAAGAGTGGATGTTGACAATGTTAATGTGAAAAAAGAGTTCATTAATTATGATACTCTATATAATTAAGTTTTAAGAAACTAAAAAAAGAGTTTATAAATTATGATACTCTGTATAATTAAGTTTTGCTAAACGAAAAAACAATCTGCAAATGGAAAAGAAACTGTGGAAAAAATATTAGATGTGCCTATTGTTTATGAATCCAATTGATTACTATTTTCTAGAGAATAGTCTTCCAAAGAAGGAATCCTTGCTTTTAGAAACTTTAAGGTCTAATTTAGACTCAAAATCAGGTTCAACCAATCTAATCTTCTCTTCATAATGTCTTATCTTTTTAATATGAACGTCTTGATTGTCTGCAAGCTTAATTATATCCAAATAATACCAAATTCCAGTCTTATAGGAATTTACAGCCAAATCCCTATACTTTCCATCAAAAATGCTTTCCAAATCATCACCAAAAGTGAAAAACAGTTTAGTCAATTCCAGAATACGAAGATACCATTCCTTATTGACTCTTTGCGCATAGGCTTCATTGGCAATTTTTCTTGCATTTGTATCCTCGGAATTCTTAAAAGTGACTGCTGTTATCTGAAATACACCAGACACCTCCCAAATCGCTTCCATTTCTTTATCTTCATTTAAATGACTATCTTTTATTGACTTTAAGATTTTAGGAGATATATTGATCATTTTTCGAATATATGGAATTATTTCAGTGACTTTAGCCTTGTCAGCATTCAGATAAATTATATTCAATTGAGCATTAAAGTCATTAGGATTTCTTTTTAAAGCGGATTCATAATAGCTTAAGGGTTTTTTAGGATGAAAATCCTTAGTCTTTTCAGTTATGGAACCTTTTTTTGACTGATAAGTTTTTTGATCGGATATCACATCATCCGTAAGCTCTATAACCTCAAATGCGGAATACTCTCTGCCACAACTGGTGCAAATGTACATTTCTTCCTTTCTGGCAAACTTATTGCCTCCACAGTCCTTGCAATGAATTTCCATCTTATGATTCCTCTTTAAAAAACTCTAAACTCTTAAAAAAGCATCTTTTTTTTAAAAAAAAAAGTAAACAGTTTAGAAAGCTTATTTTAAGAAATAAACTTATCTATTAAAATATAAAATACATTATCTTATATTAATTTTTTCATACTAAAGTTTTACGAAACCAAATTAATAGAATTGAATCCAAAGAATACTGCTTGAAATGCCCATATAACTAAATGACTTAAAAATTAAATAAATTAATGATTTTCAATCATTTCTCTAAGCATTGTGATTATTTCATCAACACTCATTCCAGAACGTTTACTCATTTTATTTATATCCGCATTTCTCATTAGGACTTTGGCCATTGGAGTTTTTAGCATATTGAATTTATTGTTTTTCTTTGGAAGTTCCTCTTTTAAAAAAGGATATTCTTTTAGCAAGTCCATCAGTTTGGTTTCCGGTGCAATCTCCATCATTAAATCACCTTGATGTCGGGATTCTTATCTCCAAATTCCTCTTTGAGTTTTGCGCAGATCTTTTCTCTTTCAATTCCTTTCTGTTCCATTTTCTTAATTGTTTTATATGCTTTAAATAATGTGGATGGGCCAATTTCAGAACTAAAGTATCCTATTCCTTGATTCCATGCAAGAAGTTCAAATACATCGTCAAATGCCCTGGAATCAGTTCCTTGAATATATGCTTTTATAAGTTCCCTTGATGCCTGACGCATTCTTCCCGCTCCGACGGCATTTGTTAGAGATAATAATAGCCTTGTTTCATAATCTAAAAACCTGTTATTATCATTCCATGTCAAATCCCAGAATTCCACTGCGATTTCCCCTAATCCCTCATCTATTATTGGCATGTTGGTTAATGCAACAGGCCTCATTGGAATGTCTTTTTGAGCTTCTTTCAATTCAACGCGATAAAAATATGCATGGAATTCATTCTCATCAATTTTTTCGGTATGATATTCAAATCCCAAATCTTCCATTACTTCATATAAGGGGATTGGTTCAAATGTTTGTATGATTTCCAGACCGTGGTCTTTTGGAGTTTTCATTGCAAGCTTTTTCAAACCAGGGAAAAAGTTTCCGGATAATCCTCTAACGTCTTTTACTTTAAATTCATCGATTTTATCTTTCCAATCTTCAAATGGCATGTTTTCACCTATTCATGATTATATTTAGGTATAACTAAATTTTTATATAAACTTTTTGTCACTTCTTAAGGGTGAAAAAGAGAAAAAGAAAATGATTGGAATATCAAGTTTGGACTTTTTGTAAGTTTAAAGGTTAAAAATAGGAAAAAGGATTAAGATATCCTGTAAATGGAATGATAATAAAAAAAGTTAAAAAAAATAGAAAAATAATTAAGAGAAAAATACTCTTAATTATTGAAGTACAAATCCACCGTTAGGTGAAATAACTTGTCCGGTTAAGTATCCTGCAGTTAAGATGTATTCAAGTGCACCAGCGATCTCTTCCACTTCACCAATATGGCCAAGTGGGATAGTTGCTGCGAGAGCATTCAATTCATCTTGATTTACACCACGTAACATGTCAGTCATAATCATACCTGGTGCGATTGCATTTACACGCACTTTTCTAGGAGCAAATTCCAAAGCTAATGCACGGCATAAACCGATTACACCGGTTTTAGCAGCACAGTAATCAGCTTGGTTGATTACACCGGTTAATCCACCTACAGAAGCAGTGCATACAATAGCTGTGTCACGGTCTACCATATATGGTAATGCTAAGTGGCACATGTGCATCATACTTACAAGGTTTGTGTTAATTACAGCTTCATATTTTTCCGGTTCTAAGTCAATGAAGTTACAGTTGTTGGTAATTCCTGCATTGTTTACTAAAGCATCAATTTCTTCACCAAATGCTTCTACTGCAGCTTCCACTAATTTTTTACAGTCTTCAAATTTACTTACATCTGCTTGTACCGCAATAGCATCTACACCATATTCAGATTTAAGTTCTTCAACTAAATCTTCAGTTAATTGTTTAGAAGAGTCACTGCGATAGTTAATAGCAACATTATAACCTAATTCACCTAATTTTAAAGCCATAGCTTTACCAATTCCTCTAGATCCACCAGTAATAATTGCATTTGCCATTTTTTCACCTCGATAAAAGAAATAAAAAAATTTTAATAATTTTTTTATTAAAATTTTACAGTTAATAATTTAATTTAGGTGCACTTAAATTTTTCTAAAATATTTAAAGTAATAATCAAATTATGAAAAAGAAATAAAAATAGGATTGGATAATGAAAAAAACAACAAAAATAATACAGAAAAAAAATAGAAAAAAATCCAAAAAACATAAAAATACCATTAAACAGAAAAAATAGAAAAAAATAGAAAAAAATCCAAAAAACATAAAAATACCATTAAACAGAAAAAATAGAAAAAATAGAAAAAAATAGAAAAAAATAGAAAAAAATAAAAAAACTAATTAAAAACAAGTTTTCTGATTAAAACCATTTTGCAAAAGGCTTATTCACAGATGAACTTGATGTCGTCGACAGTAATAGTTTTTCTGCCAGCGTGTGCTGCTGCTTTGATGACTTTTTTAGCTAATTCTTCAGCGGAAGCTTCCACTGCATCAGCAAAAGCCTTCTTAGCATCATCACTGATTCTTTCTGCACCTGCATCTTTTAAGATACGTACAACTGGTGCAACTGGTATTTCACTCACATTTTCACCTCCACACTCCTTATTAATATAATATTTTTGAATAACCATATATAAAACTATTGCTTAATACTAGCCATATTCGCTCTGTGAAAGGATATTTCACTTGGAAAAATAGTTGAATTGAGCCATCACTACATTAGAAAATATGTGAAAATGGTATGAAATGTAATTGAGTCAAAGGTTTAGATTAGAAAATATGTGAAAATGGTGTGAAATGTAAATGAATCAAAGGTTTAGATTAGAAAATATGTGAAAATGGTGTGAAATGTAAATGAATCAAAGGTTTAGATTAGAATTAGTTCCTATAATAATGGTTTAGTTTCAAAGTAAAAAAAAAAAAAAAAAAAAAAAAAAAAAAATATGTGAAAGAGAGATTGGTCTAAGTCAAACACGAAACTATTAAACTTAAATATTGATAAAACGAAAAATAGTATCAATTGTCATGAAATCATGCAAATAAAAGTAAAATACTATCAAATGTCATGAATTCATGCAAATAAAAATAAGATAATGATAATTTCAATCGTTTGAGATGATGATATGATTAGCCAAGATGAAAAGGATAGAATCAAAGAGGAAATTGTAACTGAAATAAACTCCATTTTAGAGAAAAACAACGAATCCTTCAGAATGGACAAGGTGAATGTTCTAAACAGAAAGGAAACAGTTAAATTCATGGGAACATACAGAGTTTATGAAAGAAGAAAATACAACTCCATCACAAGAGAGATCAATGCATTCCTTGAGAAATACGGGGATGTCAATGTAGAAAGCAAGAAAATCAGGGATAGCGGAATGAAATTTACAAGCGTTAGCTTTAATTTCGAACTTTAAGTGTGAATATGAAACCCTTAGAAATCTTACTATCTCTAATGGTTTGCATAAGCTTTCTTTTTAAAAAAAAAAATTATTTTAAGTTTAAATTAGCTCATTGAATCGGAGTATTGCAAAACCGATTTTGAGATTATTCATTTATGAAATAAGGATATTCTCATAGTTATTTGATTAAAAATAATTGATTAAGATCCAATTTAACTTTTTTTGATAATTGTTTCTGCAATCTTCATATGCCATTTTATTAATGACATTCCAATCCTATGCCATAACACAAGCAAGAAGAACTGCAGATACAGAGATTATAGCTAAATAGGTTACTTGACTTTTAAGTAAATAATTCAATTTCATCTTTACACCTCATGACTTTTCGGAAAAAAATATAATTCCTGTTTTTTAATATATTGGAGAACATATATAAAGATTTGCGAATGTAAGTACTCACTTGCATGTTTAAATAGCAAATAATGGATTATTTGAGCTTTAAATAAAAAAATAATAAGAATAAACTGATAAATTGTTAAATTAGTTCATTAAACCGAGTTTTATGAAACTTCATAAAAACTAAAAAACAACTAAATTTGTAAAAGATTTTTATAATGACCTTTTAAAGCTATGGTTTATGAACTTAATTAAACTTTAAATTGTTTTTTATTTCTTCTGTCTTATTTTCTATATATTTTGGGATTTCATTTATGTTTTCTTTAATGTTGTCTGTTTTATTTTCCACATAAACTGGGATTCTTTTTCTTTTTGATTCTATAAATTCGCTTATATCATTAATATTTAGGAAATTGTCAACATCCTCCCTTGTTGGAAACATTTTCTTGGAATGATTGACTGATAATGTTTGATTAATATTCATGCTTTCATTATTTTCATCTTTTTCTTCAACTTCAGGGCTTTTTAATTTAAAAATAGTTATTTCAGGGGCACAATTGATTCTAAGCCAGAAAACATTTGTTCCCAAACCCTTAGATGTATATTGTACCATATCCCCCACTTGGTATTCTCCAACAGGGTATTTTCGAGAACATGCACTTCTAAGAATTGTGGTGTTGAGTCCGGGAATAATGAATTGACCGCCATGGGAATGGCCTGATATTTGAAGTGCAAATCTTCCAGTAGTTGCGGCAATGTCTGCAAAATCAGGTTCATGAGCAAGCATAATTGCGGGGCCATGTTCTGGTATCTTAAGCATAACAGCATCAATGTCTTCCTTATTCAGTTTCATGCTGTCAACACCGGCAATATGAAGATTAGCCACTTCCTTTTCCCCATCCCTGGATATTGAATAGACATCATTGCTCACATCTATTATTCCTGCATTCTTCAAGATTTGCCTAATTTCATCTGCACCGTTCCAATGGTCATGATTTCCAAGCACTGCAAGTGATGCATCCTTAACTTCAATCATTGATAGGCATCTCTCAAGGTCTTCTGCAACATCATCAAGAATATATGAAACATAGTCTCCAGTAAGTGCAACCATATCCGGTTCCTGTCTGTTTACAATATCGATTACACCTTCCAAATACTCTGCAGTCAGCCATTGGCCAAGGTGAAGATCAGATAGATTTACAATTTTATAGTCATGGAAAACAGGGTCCAAATCCTTGATTTCAACATTAACCTCAACAATATCATATCTGCTTTCATCAAATTCCATAGGTATGATCTTTTCTCGAGTGATTGTCATTCCCTTTTGTATCTTTTGCTTGGCAACAAGTCCGAATGGTTTTTCACTAGACATATTTTTCACTTTTTAATGATAATTTTGAAATATTTTTTCTATATTGTAATGATATATATTTCTTAATAATTATATTCTTCTAGGGTATGTTTTTCCCTAATAGTTTACAATTTATTTTATGAATAGGCTTAAAAAAAGTTTAAGTTAATATATAAAAAGTTTTTAAAATAGTAAAGTGAAAAAGATGATAATGAATAAAAAAAGAAAAAATAGATTAATAAACTAAAGTATTTGTTTATTAGTTTAATTAAGTTCATTAAAGCGGAGTTTTACTAAACACCAGATAGATCCATCTTGCCCATATCAAAATCAACACTCTCATTGAAAACCAATTCACCATTTGGATCTGTAATCTCCAATTGAATATGGCTGACATTATAGAATTCATTGGTTTGAATGGAACCTAAAGTGAAAGGCTGCGAATCCTTAGAAAAATGAAACACGGTACTCAAGTAGTCATCCTCATAAGATTTTATGAAATTATTGTCTGTGCCATAATAGCTTGCTTTCATCTGATAACCTTTAGGATCATCTGGCAAGTTCTTGAAGACTCCTTCCAATTCATAATTATAAAATGGGACTCCATCATTTACAAAAGTGAATCCATAAGTGTTCTCCTTAATCAAGGTTATGTTTTGAGAATCATCAGTGTTGTTTCCTATGAAACTAAAGGCCATTATTCCCACTATAGCCACGATTACTACAAGTGCAGCTAAAGCTTTAAAGTTCGGTGCATTTCTGGAAGTCTTTGCATGGTTGCCTGATTTCATTCTTTGGCCAACATCTTTTAGATCATGTCCACATTTTGCACAAAACAATGCTACATCTTCATTTTCTTCCCCACATTCAGGACAAAACTTAGTCATTACAATCCCCCCATATTAATATTTTTTAATAATGATTTTTTTATTCAACCATCATAATAAATTTATTGATTCAAAGTTTCGTTTAAATTAGTTCATTAAACTAAAGTTTTACGAAACAACTTTTATTTCCTTTTTTAAGTTTAATTCGCCGTTATAATAAAATTTAAATATATAAAAAGCTAAAATACTTATAATTGTTTTAATTAATCAAAACAAAAATCTATTCAAATGGAGGTTTTATATTGAAAAAATTGGATGATATTACAATATCAAAAGCGATTATACAGGAATATATGAATGATTTTTTAGATTACACAGATATGGATGTAGCCATTGGTGGGGGAGGCCCTTCTGGAGTCACTGCCGGATATTATCTTGCTAAGGCAGGATATAAGGTTGCATTGTTTGAGAGAAAGCTCAGCATAGGCGGAGGCATGTGGGGTGGTGGAATGATGTTCAATAAGGTTGTCGTTCAGGAGGAAGGAAAGAGAATCCTCGATGAGTTTGGAATCAGATCTAAAGTTTTTGAAGACAATTATTATGTTGTTGATTCGGTTGAATGCACTTCCACCTTATGTTCCAAAGCAACTCAAGCAGGGCTTAAAATATTTAATCTGATGTCTATTGAAGACTTGATGGTTAGGGAAAATGGAATAAATGGGATTGTATTGAATTGGAGCTCTGTAGAGATGTCTGGATTGCACATAGATCCATTGACTGTCAGAGCTAAGGCGGTCATTGATGCAACAGGCCATCCAACAGAAATCACCAAGATTGTTGAAGAGAAGATGGGAGGAAGACTGAATACTGCAACAGGTAGGATAATGGGTGAGAAATCCATGTGGGCTGATAGGGCAGAATCCAAGATATTGGAAAATGTCACTGAAGTCTATCCCGGATTATATGTTACTGGAATGGCTGCAAATGCAGTTCATGGCTCCCAACGCATGGGTCCTATATTTGGTGGAATGCTCTTGTCTGGTGAGTATGTAGCTAAAAAGGTCATTGAAGACTTGGAAAATAGGAAATAATTTTCATTTTATTTTCTTATTCTTTTTACTTATTTTCTTATTCTTTTTACTTATTTTCTTATTCTTTTTACTTATTTTCTTATTCTTTTTACTTATTTTCTTGTTTTTTGTTTAATTTAGTTCATTAAACCCGAGTTTTACGAAACTCAAGAAGCATGAAAGTTTTTTACTACAAATTTCTATGTCTTGTTTTTTTCTGGTGTACTATTTTTCCTTTCATGCTTCAGATGAGATTATCCTTTGGGAAGATGGTTTTGCAGAATCTCTTCTGTTTTTGGGATGTAACAAGGATAATCTCAAACCATCTCTTTTTACAAAAATTTAAATACAACAGAAAATATACTAATTTTTAACTATTATTTAATTTAGTTCATTAAACCAAAGTTTTACGAAACAGCAAAAGCAGAATGATTCTTTTTATTGGAAACTAATTAATGGAAAAATAAGAAAAGATTAATTTTATCGATTTTTACTTATTTATTTTTTAAATCTATTTGAGGATTGTAATATTTTTTTAAATTGAGAAGAAAAGAGGAGTGATGAAATGCCAACTTGTCCAAATTGCGGTTCATGGGTAGATGAAGGAGACAGCATATGCAGTTGTGGAGCCAGCGTAGGAGGATTCTCTTTAGGAACAGAAAATTTTGAAAATGAAATCAGAGAACTGTATCGCCAAGCTCATGTATTCAGGGATAAAGGAAACTATTATGATGCAATCAAGTTGTATGAGGAAATCATCGATGAGATTGATGGAAGAAATCTTAATGACTGTGGGGACGCATGGTTTTTTAGGCCTAAAGCAGAGAAGGAATTGGAAGAAATAAGAAAACGTGCAAAACTTTAAAAAAGAAGTGTATGAAATTATTAAGTTTAATTTAGTTCATTAAACAATAGTTTTACGAAACACTCTTTAAATATCAGTGAAAAATAGAAAAATAGAAAATAAAAATAATTAAAAAAAAAGTAAAAAAAGAATTAATAAAAAATATTATAATATTTGTTTATTAATCAATTCAGCATTCAAAATAGAAGCACCAGCAGCACCTCTAATTGTATTATGTCCGACGAGAACATATTTGAAGCTGTTATCAAATGCTTGATCTTTTCTGACTCTACCTACAGTAGCAGCCATACCACCATAAGCCATTCTGTCCATTCTTGGTTGAGGTCTGTCATCTTCTTCTTTTACTATAACAGGTTGTTCTGGAGCGGAATGAAGACCTAATTCTTGAGGAAGTCCTCTAAAGTCAGCCATTGTCTTTTTGATTTTATCAATGTCTGCCTCATCATCAAGCTCTACGAATACTGCTTCAGTGTGACCGTCAATAACAGGCACTCTGTGACAGGATGCACTTAATGAGAAGTTTGCAGGTACAACTTCATCACCGTCAAGTGAACCTAAAAGATGCAATGTTTCGCTTTCCATCTTTTCCTCTTCACCGCCAATGTATGGAACCAAGTTATCTACAATAGCCATTGAAGGAACACCGTTATAACCTGCTCCTGAAACAGCTTGCATGGTAGATACATAAATCCTGTTTATGTTGAAATTGTCATAAATTGGCTTTAAGGTTAAGGTCAAAGCAATGGTTGAACAGTTAGGGTTAGTTACAATGAAACCATCCCAGTTGTTGTTTTTCTGTTGTGCTTCAATCATGTCCAAGAATTGTGGATTTACTTCAGGAATTACTAAAGGAATATCCTTTTTCATACGCATCGCACTAGCATTTGATGCCACAACAAAATCCTTTGCAAATTCTGGCTCGACTTTTGCAGCAAAATCAGCAGGAAGTGAAGAGAATACTATTTCAACATCCTTATCCATCTGTGCAGGGTCAGTTTCAATTACAGTAATGTCTCTTACGGATTCAGGCATTTCACTATTCATATACCAAGTGGTAGCGTCTTCATATTTTTTGCCTGCAGATCTTCCGGAAGCTGCAAGTGCAGCAATTTCAAAATCAGGATGATCAGCCAACAATTGGATGAATCTTTGACCTACCATTCCAGTTGCACCAAGTACACCTACTTTTACCATTTAAATCATCTCAATAATTATAATATTTATTTATTTTTTCTAAAAGAAAATAATTAAAGTTTATTTTCTAAAAGAAAGAGGAATTAAATTAAATTCCTAAA
This sequence comes from Methanobrevibacter olleyae, assembly GCA_015063035.1. Lineage (GTDB taxonomy): Archaea > Methanobacteriota > Methanobacteria > Methanobacteriales > Methanobacteriaceae > Methanobrevibacter > Methanobrevibacter olleyae_A. The sequence goes on along the minus strand of SUTG01000018.1, from coordinate 20,397 downwards.
ACATCAGACATGTCGTTAACTTTTCCAGGTTCTGCTGAACCTACGAATCTTAAAGCTCTGATAACACCAGCAATGAATACTTCTCTAGTATGTGCCATGTGTTTAACTTCCAATCTTTCACCATCGCCAACATACAATACAGTGTGATCTCCTACAATGTCTCCACCACGTACTGCATGTATACCGATTTCCTCTTTGGTTCTTTTACCTACTTGACCTTGTCTTCCATAGACACCCACTTCTTCAGGGTTTCTTTCAAGAGCGTCAGCAACCACTTCAAATGCAGTCATTGCAGTTCCGGAAGGAGCATCCGCCTTTTGGTTGTGGTGAGCTTCAATGATTTCAATATCAAAGTCATTCAAGATAGGAGTCAAGTCCTTCAATACCTTAAAGAATACGTTTACTCCAATTGAGAAATTAGAGGAAATAACTGCCTTGATGTTCTTTTCCTTGATTACATCAGCGTTTCCTTTAGCTTGCTCTTCTGTAAATCCAGTGGTACCGACCACTAAATTTACACCGCAATCAGCAGTTCTTTTAATTGTTTCAACAGCAGCAGGAGCAATGGTAAAGTCAACCAATACTTCAGCTCCAGATTCTTTCAATGCTTTTTCCAAATCTTCTGAACCGACAATAGGAACTCCAATATTACCGATACCTGCTTTTTCACCTGCATCTACACCTGCTAAAGGAGTGTTTGGCATTTCAATAGCAGCTACAACTTCCATATCATCCTGTTCAGTAATTTTTCTTATAATGCCGGAGCCCATTCTTCCAGCAGCTCCAGTTACAGCAACTTTTATCATAATATCATCTAAATAATTTTATAAGTATAATCAAATTGTAAAAAAAATAAGAACTGGAATTATAAAATTCCAGCATCTTCTAAAGCTTTTCTTAAGATTGCTTTGTTTTCCTCTAACATAGGAACTAAAGGCAATCTTAATGGACCTGCAGGCATTCCCATCATTTTCAATGCTTCTTTTGCAGGTGCTGGACTGGTTTCAATGAATAAAGCTTTGATTAAGTCATATTGTTTGTAGTGCAATTCCATCGCTTTATCATAGTCACCGTCTAAGATGCAGTTTACCATTTGAACCATGGTTCTTGGATCGATGTTTGCAGATGCACTGATTACACCTCTTGCACCTACAGACATTAAAGGAAGGGTCAATTCATCACTACCGGACAATATTACAATATCGTCTTCCAAACCTTGATCCCTTAATAATTTCATGGTTTTGGATACTTTGTCCACATTGGATGAAGCCTCTTTCAATGCAGCAATGTTGTCCACTTTTGCAAGTTCAACAATGGTTTCAGGAGCCATATCCAAACTGGTACGTGATGGGACATTATAAGTGATCAAATCAATGTCAACTGCATTTGAAATTTGAGTATAATGTTCAATAACACCATGTTGTTGTGGTTTGTTGTAATATGGAGTGATCAATAGAGCCATATCTGCTCCAGCATCATCTGCATATTTGGTTAAGTCCAATGCTTCAGTAGTTGCATTACTTCCAGTTCCTGCAATGGTAGTTACCCTACCGTCAACTTCATCAATCATGATGTCAAGAACTCTTCTATGTTCATCATGGGTTAAAGTAGCAGATTCACCAGTGGTTCCTACAGCAACTAAACCGTCCACATCATTGTCAATCAACCAGTTAATATTTTGTCTGTATCCTTCTTCGTCTATGGATCCATCCTCATGCATAGGAGTGACCATAGCAACAGCAGTTCCTTCAAAACGCATAAAAAACACCTTTTTACTATTATAATTATTTTTGAATTTTTATTTCGATTATTTAATAAATCTAATCATTGATTTTTATTTCAATCTAATTTTAATTTCTAAAGAATCATATTAATTTCAAATACTTAATCAGTTAAAGTTCGTATCATTAAAAACCAAATATTTTTACGAACCTTCAAGGATTGTAAATAAAAATTAATTACAATAAAAAACGAACAGAAGATTTTACTTCTCTTAAATGAAAATAAAAGTAAACACTTCTTTATTGGGTAAAAATAATAAAAGCGAGAGTTATAAAACTCCCTTTATTAAATCGTATGCTACCTTACCATCTTCCCAGTTAATGAATAAGACAATAGCAGTTTGGGATGATGAGATTTCAACGATGTTTATGTGTGCTTCCTTAAGTGGATTGGTGATTTCAGTGATTACTCCAGGAGTTTCAATAAAGTCTGGATTAATCATGGTGAGCATTGCAATGTCTCTACCTAAGGATATTGAGCTTAAGCTGTCTTCAGCAATGACTAGATTGTGCAATAAGTGATATGCTTCATCAGCATCACATTTGTCCAAGAATAAGGTAATTGAATTTTGACCTGCAGAAATTCCATAAATGTTGATATTGGCTTCCGCCACCAAAGTTGTCATTTTTGCAAGGAGCCCGATTTGATTAAGCAAATCCTCTCCAACCAAAGCGACAACAGAAATAGGTTCCGGATGCAAGCATACTGATTTGCTCATGGAATCTTCAAAGGGACCTACAATCTCAGTCCCAGGGTCAGACAAATCACCTTTTTCAAAGCTGATGATTTTCGCTTTTATTTCAGGATCTTTAAATCTTAAAGCATGAGGGTGTAAAACTTGTGCTCCGTGAGTAGCTAAATCTCTCATCTCTTCAACAGAGATGTAATCCAATTTTTCAGCTTCATTGATTTTTCTTGGGTCAGTTGACATGACTCCATCAACATCGGTAACGATAATCACATCATCTGCATTTAAGCAATGACCTAATAGGAATGCGGTTACATCACTTCCACCTCTTCCCAAGGTGGTCACTTCCCCATTTTCAGTTCTTCCGAGGAATCCGCAGACAACTGGAATGATTCCTTGATCTAAAAGTCCTAAAAGTCCTTGAGATTGCTCTTCAGTTTTTTCAAAATCAATTTGAGCTTTTCCATAGTTGTCATCAGTTATCACAGGCCATAAGTCATGACTTGGGTCTATGTATTCTGATTTTACGCCTAATGATTCCAAGACTGATGAAAATACTCTAATGCTGGTTCTCTCACCCATGGATAAAATTTCCGCCAATTGCTTTTCAGTTACTTCTTTTCCAATGGATTCATCAGCAATAGCTACTAAATCGTCAGTAGTCTTGTTAATAGCTGATACAACAACCACAACCTTCTTTCCTTCCATATATGCATTTACGATAGATTGTGCAGCTTTTCTAATTCTTTGTCCATTTCCAATCGAAGTACCGCCAAATTTGGCTACAATTAATTCCATTTGTTTACACACCTTTTCTTTTAAATTAAAAATTAAAATAATATTTTGATAAATTATATTTTATAGACTATTATCCATTTATTAATTATATTAAAGGGTATTTATATATTTAATTATTAATTTTACATTTTTCAATCTAAATTGGAGATTTGTTAATAAAAAATACTGGATAATTAATAAAAATGATAAAGATCCTAAAATTAGAATCATGAAATTTAAAAAAATGTTAAAATGAATAAAAAAATTTAAAAAAGTGGTAGATTAAAATTAATTAATCTAAAAGTAGTGAAGATTAAAATAAATTAATCTTAAAAAAAGAAAAAAATAAAATTAAGCTTGGTTTGCTTGTTGTTTTACTAATCTAGTAATGTAACCAGCAATTTTATTTCTTAAGTGTTTAGTGCTTACAGTAGAGTACTCTGCAACTAATTTTTTGTTTTCTTCAAAATCAGTGGTAAATTTACCTTGGTGAGTTTCAATTAATTCTTTTGATATACGTTTTACGAATGAAGTTCTAATGTTTCCCATAATCATTCCTCCAAAATTTCTCTTTGTTTATTTTTATTTAAAGTTGTTAGCATGTCCATAATATCGCTAAGAATATCGTTATCAATATTTAGGTCTTCAGCTAATTTTCTTACTTTGGCATGGATTTGCTCTTCTCTTGACTTGTCATAAATTTCCATGCCTAAAAAAACTTTAGCTAAAACAATATCCCTAGCAAGTGAAGTTCTTTCACTTATTAAGTTAACTAAATCATTATCAATTTCATCGATTCTTTTTCTAGACTTTTCAAGAATATCCTGAGCTTCTTCCTCATTTTCAAATAAGCCCATAATCTCTTTCTTATCCACAAAAATAACTCCATAGTTTTGATAATAATTATACTTTATATCTCATCTTATATAAACATGCTTATTGAAATTAACTTTTACTTTGTATTAACTTTTATCAAATTTCTTTTCAAATGCTCTCAAAAACAATTTAATATAATAAAACCAAAAATAGAATAAGAAAAAATAGGAAATACAAGTGAAATCATGCATTACGTTAACGCTAAAAGCATCCTGTCCAATAAGAATGGTATGAACCTATACAGAGGATGTTCACATGGCTGCATCTACTGCGACTCAAGAAGCAATGTCTACAATATGGACCATGCATTTGAAGACATTGAAATCAAGGCAAATGCGACAGAACTCCTTAAGAAAGCCCTAAAGAATAAAAAGGAAAAGGTCATGATTGGAACAGGATCAATGACAGACCCATACATACCTCTTGAAAAGAAGATACAAAATGTAAGGGAATCATTGGAACTCATAAACAAATACGGTCATGGATTTACTTGCATCACAAAATCAAATCTAATACTTCGGGACTTGGATTTGCTTAAAGAAATCAATGAAAAGGCAAAAGTAGTCATTCAGATGACATTGACAACATACGATGAAGAGCTTTGCAAAATACTTGAACCGAATGTTTGCACTACAAAGGAAAGAGTGGATGTATTGAAAATTCTAAATAAACACAATATTCCTACAATAGTTTGGCTATGCCCAATTCTCCCATTCATAAACGATACAGAAGAAAACATCAATGGAATACTTGATTATTGCATAGAATCAAATGTGAAAGGAATAATCTGCTTTGGAATGGGAATGACATTAAGAGATGGAAACAGGAAATATTTCTATAATAAGTTGGACAAGCATTTCCCTGGACTTAAAGAAAAGTACATCAGGACTTATGGAGAGAGCTATGGAATAGCTAGTCCAAACCAAAAGGAATTAATGAAGATCTTCTATAAAAGAACAAATGAAAACAAGATCATGAACAATCCAGATGAAATATTCGAATACTTACATGAGTTTCCAAGTAGGGACAAGACTAAGCAGACCACTTTATTTTAAAAATAGTTAAAAAATAATAAATTAGAAACTACACCATACTAAAAAAGTTAAAAAAATGATAGAGTTGCAAACCAACATATTTTAAAAAGTTTCATAAAACTCTGGTTTATGAACTAATTTAAACTGACTGTTTCGTTTATGACTTTTAGTATTTCTTGTATTTCACCATTACTCTTTTCAATGTCTTTTATTAATTTTTTTATATGTTCTTCCTCTTCTTTTAGTAGCCTTATTATTTTATTGAATATTTTTTCATCATCTAATTCTCTTTCTGACATAATGCAAACTCCTTTAACTTTTAAGGCATATACAATTTGCAATCGCAATCTTCAAATTCTTTGAAAATTCCTTCCTTTTTTTAAATGTTGTTCTAAGTTTCGTGAAACTCTGGTTTAATGAAAATAATCAAACACTATACTAATTTTTACTATTTTAACCAGTTAAAAAATTTCATATATTCCATTACAAAAGTATTATTAGGACAAGGAGTTTGATGCATCCATATGAAGCTAATTTTTTGCACTAAGATAATTAATAAAATTATAGTAAAATATCTATACTTAAAAGAAAATATAATAATATAAATTACATACTAACATTAAAATTTAAAAAAAAACTGAAACGGAGGAGACTATTATGAGCACTGAAGTAATACAAGCAAACAAAAATTGGCTAGTCTGGGCTAGAGAATCAGTCAATTATGATAAAAAAACAGTTGCTCAAAAAATGAGAATCAAAGAAGAAACTTTAGATAATTGGGAAAAAACAGGCCAATTAAAATATAATGATATCATAAAGTTATCTAAAATTTATCATATAGCTCCTCACTTGTTTTTCAATGCTAATGATCCAGTTTATGAAAAACCATTTGCTGATTTCAGAACTGTTAAAAATAAAAAAGTGAAATCCTCTTCAAAAATTGTTTTTGAATTAAGAAATGCTAAAGCCAGACGTGAAACTTTATTGGACATTGAAGAAGATGATGAAGATTTTATTATTCCTGATTTTAAATTAAAGGATTGTAATGTCAATACAATTGATGAAGCAATTGAAGCAATAAATAACTTTGTAAGATTGAATACCGCTAGAAGGAAAAATTTCACAACTGATGATTGGATCATCCAAATTGAAAAATTAGGTATTTTGGTTTTTCAATTTTATGAAATCCCTCCTGAGGATTTACGAGGTTATGTTATTTATTATGATAAATTACCTATTATTGGTATTAATCATCAAGAAAGTGATAATGCTAAAAAATTCACTCTTTTCCATGAATTAGCACACATTTTACTTAAAAAAGAAGGATTAAGTAATTTCTATTCATTAAACATTAAAGATTATACTGAAGTTAAATGTAATGCTATAGCAGGTGAAATTTTAATTCCTTCAACAGTAATTAAACAAGAAGTAGAAAATAGAAATGTTGAGAATTTTACAGATGAAAAATTAATTAAAGAATTATCTAAAAAATATGGAGTTAGCAATGAAGTTATTGTTAGAAAATTCCTAAATGAAAATTTCATCACTAAAAAAGAGTATGAAAAATTCAAAGAAAAATTGAACAAATTCATATTTGATTCTCCTAAAACTGAATCTAAAAGGCCGCCTAGGGTGAAAAAAGAATTAACTCCAGAGGAAATAAATGAAAATAAGATTCAGGGGGATAGGAGAATTGCAAGAAAAACAATTACTAAAAATGGGGAGTATTATATTAATTCATTAATTTATGCTTATATGAATGATATTATCACTGATTTAGATTTTGCAAGAAACCTTGATGTTTCCTTAAGAGTTGTAAAATTTATCATCCAAATCATGCTTAAGGAGGATTGAAATATTGGACAATGCAAAATATATTGTTGATACAAACGTTTATATTCGTAGAAGTCCTCAAGAAGAGTATGAGGAGGAAGCTTTCCCCATTCATTGGAAGAATTTTGATAGACTTTTTAAAGAGGGAGTTATTGTTTCAATTGATAAAGTTAAGGAGGAACTTAATAATAAAGGGGATGCATTCTTTTTAGAATGGACCAAAGAAAACGAAGACAATTTTTATCCGAATTTTGATTCAGAAACTACTCCTTATCTAAGAAAATTATCTACAATTTTCCCAGGTTGGTATAATCAAAATAAGGAAAAAGCAGATTATTTTCTTATTGCTTTTGCTAAAGTTAAAGAGTTGACTTTAGTTACTCAAGAAAAAATGAATATTGATGCCGATAAGGAAAAAAATTATAGGATTCCTACTGTTTGTCATAAGATTGGTGCTAAATGTACACTGAAAAGTTGTAAATTGGAGTATGATGAAAGTATTGATTATGATTTTGAGTGTATTGATTTTGTTGAGTTAGTTAAACGTGAACGGTTGTATAATCCTAATTTATTTCTATGAAAATTAATTTAATAAAATAGTTGGTTGATGTGATTGTTATTAAAAAGAAAGGCATATTGTTGCATTGAGGGTAAATTAATAAAAATTGAGGGTTTTATTTGTGATAATTTGTTATGGATTGGTTCCTTTTATTTGAACAAGAAATGTAAATTAAAAATAATATATTATTTATGGATTATGTGTTGAAGAAACTCTTTGCGTATTATTTTTTATCTCTTTTAGAAAAAATAGTTTAACTTTATAATAATTTCATTATTATAGGAAAAATTCTTCAACTATTTATTTTATAGCAGCTTAATTTGCTCTCAACATATAAATTAATCTCATTTCCAATAATTTTTCTAATAAAAAAAATATGAATTATTGGATAGAGATTTACAACAATTAATTAAAAGTTTTTCTTAGTAGTAAATATGACAATATTGAAATTATTATCAAACCTAAAATTAACCAAGAAGATAATTGGATGTTTATTTTAAAATTCATAATATTTAATATTAAATACATTTGTATAAAAGTTAATAAATATCCACAAATAGCCCCGGCTAATACTTGATTAGGAGAATGTTTATTTAAAACAACTCTGCTCCACATAACTAAAGGTGCAATTAAGCCCATTAAAAAGCCTAATGGGTTAAATAGTAGTAAAGCAGTGGTTGGACCAGTTACTCCCATAGCATGCACACTTATTTTCCATTTTAAATTTATGAAAAAAACTATTAAAGTGTTTGTTCCATAACAAAACATTAAAACAATGGTTAATGGGTTTGCATTCAAAAACCATAGAATAATAGTGCCAATTAAATAAATAATTACTGCAATAATAAAAGGAAAATTTCTTGAATGTCTATCAGTATAATCTCTATCAATTTCTTTATATTTGCTCCAATATACAACAAAAAGAATTGGAAAAAGTGTTCCAAAAATTAAGGATATTGATTCAATTAATAAAAGATTATCATAATCAAGAAATAAATTGAGTATTAAGAAAACAAATATTGCTAATATAGGCGCTTCACAAACATAAGACACATATTTAGCTATTTTATCACTGTAATCATTTGAATAATAATTTCTCATCTAAACCCCCTATTATTGCAAATTAGGATTTTCATTTTGTCCAGATCTTTGTCTTAAACTCTGAATTAAAGAATTAACTATAAAATTTCTCCTATATGAATCTTCAATACCTAAAACATTTGCTACTTTCTTAGGATTAAAATTAAATGTTAACTTGATCTTTTTAGACATTTTAATAATTTCTTCAGGAGTTAAATCATTCAATTTGACAATAGGATGTCTATAATCCCATTTTTCCCAATTATTTTCCGATATTTTATCTTCCATAGATTTACCAAATTCTGTCCATGGCAAAGGAGTCAAAAAATAAAAATGAGCTAAATCAGGCCCCCCCCTTCTTTTAGAAGAAGTTCATTTTGAAGCATACTTTCTTTTGTTTCATCTGGAAGACCAACCAATAACTGAACAATACTTACAATATTATTTTCTCTTAATAGAGCTAATGCTTTTTTGTTCATTTCAACAGTCTTTCCTTTATTAAAATAATCTAATTTTTGTTGAGATACAGATTCCATACCTAAATAAATAGAGAAAATACCTGCTTATAAAGATTCAAATATTTTTCATCGTTTCGTAAAACTCGGGTTTAATAAAATTAATCAAACCGAAAAAAATTAGTCAAAATTTTTTCAAAAAATTTAAAACATATATCTAAGCCCAACCATCATCAACTTGACCTTTCTTGTGTTCATTGATGTAACTAGCAAATATTTCACTAATTGTTTTATTAGTAAAATGTGCAGTAAAAGAAACATTATCACAAACTACATCAACTGTCTTACCATCAACAATACAATCAGTAATCTCTTCCCATGGCAATCTTAAGTCTTCAGCTTTATTTATTGCTTTTTTGAAAATAATACCTTTTTGAGCAATGTATGCATTTGTTTTCACAGATACTTTTTTACGACTTGTCATAGTGTAGTTTTTATAACCTCCTCCAAATACTGTTCCTGCGGCATTATTGACATCTAAATAAGTTTCATTCAACTCCACAATACAAGTAATGTCAACCTGTTCAATCCAAGTGTTATCATTCATAAATTCTTCAACGAGTTCTGGTGTACCTTGAGTTTTTGGTATTCCTTTCTTCTCTAAGAACATTCCAAATGTGTATCTATGAATATTATATTTGCTTATCAATTTATTAGTTTCAAGATTTTCTTTTACTTTTCCAAACATTTTAATCACCCAATATTTATACATTCTATTCTTCTCATATTATATTAAATCTTTAAATAATTAAGGGTTTTGTAAAACTCGGGTTTAATGAACTAATTTAAACCATTAAATTTTCTTTTTGTGAAATATAATTTGAATAAATTTGATTTTGAAGATGTTTTTTATATTTATTCTTCAATTTGATTTCTAAGTTAATCATATATTGTTCCATATATTTGTAATCAGGATTGCCTTCATCATCAACAGGAACTAAAATAATTTGTTGTTTCATTCGTTTAGAGTTAAACTTATAACCATACATATATTTAACTTTTTGTTTTAATATGATAGTTTTAAAAAACAATAACACATGCTTATTGTCAGGATAATCTTTTAAGTGAAATCTTTTAACATCATCTGAGAATAAACAAGTATAAGGATGATAAAAATTTTCCACTACACTACCATTATAATTAACACCTAATACATTGCTATCCATTGAATTATTGGTATTATTGACGTAGTTAGTAATTCCATTATTTAAAGAAGTGGCTCCAATAAAAGGAGTTGATCCAGGTTTCATATCTGCTTTTGTCAATCTCTTTCCTGAAGATATTGTAAACAAATCTCCAATATAAAATTGTTCCCAACTTTTATTCTCTAAAGGCGCTAATTTTTTATAATTTAATTCATTTATCCTTTGATTAATATATTTTAAGCATTTATTTACCTTTTCCTGTTCTAAATTGAACATATATTGTTGAATTAAATCCCAATCTGGTTTTTCATCTTCTAAAATAGGCAATTGTATTGTAAGTTCTTCAAATCTAGATTTTGACAATCCATACCCATGATTAAAAATGCCATGATATTTATTTAAAAGTGAAACGATAAAAATCATTTGGTGTTTTGATAATTTTTTCTTAGGTCTTAAAACAAATACGGTACTTTTATTTGCAAATGGTACTGGTTGATAAAAAGACAATCCAGCGCCTCCATCCCCCTGTTTATTCCAGGTAATAGCATGTTTATCATTAATTTTTTCAGTATCAATGAATTTATCAACACCGTTTTTCATTTTTTTTGCTGAAACCAAAGGATAATCGCCTTCAGGTAAATTTTGAGAGTCCGAAATATCATTATCCGTTTCTAATTTAAATATATCAGATACTTTAAAAGTTCCCCATTTTTTACCATAAATTGTCATTTAATCATCCTCAAAAAGGTACTCTTTTCCATGAGATATAAAATCAAATTCAAATGTTAAATAATCTGCCATGACATTTTCCAATTCATTTTTACTAGGAATTTCATCATTAAAATAATAATAAGAATGTAACCATTCATCATCATCTTTAACTTTTGATTTAACCATGAATTTGCTTTCAGCATCTATTTCGTCTCTCCAGCACTGTAATAAATGTTTTCTTCTCTCATCAACGCGATCTGTTTCTACTATACCTGTATGTTTTTTCAACCTATATCCATCATCTTTAAAATTGATAAATTTGCTCCGTTTTTCAGGAGGATGAGAATTATGAGCTGTAAAAATTGCAATAACTGGATTCACTCCTCTTCTACGAAAAACATGGTTTGGATTGAGAGTTATAACTCCCTCTAAAGTGTGCTCTTTTAATATTTGTTTTTTAAGTTTTTTATCATCATCACTTGTACCTACCATCACGGATTGGGGAACAATGACGGCACATTTACCATTTTCTCCTAATGAATCAAGCAAATGTTTTATAAAATTCATTTCGGACAATTCTCCTCCCTGAGAATATGGAGGATTCATTAATCCTATTGTGTAATTTTCTTTTTTTAATTCATTAGAATCATATCTGAAGAAATTTCCTAATTTAAGATTACTTTTACCATCACCACGTAAAACCATATTTGTTGTTGCAATACTAAATAAATGAGGTCTTAATTCAATACCATGTAAATTATTTAATTTAATGTTTCTTTTTTCATCATCATCATTAGTTTGAGCTATCATTTTGTTCATTCCAGCGATTAAAAAACTCCCAGTACCACAACAAGGGTCAAATATTTTATCACTCGGTTTAATTTCTAATAATTCACAAAATAATTCAGTAATATGTTTAGGAGTTAAAACAATCCCCAAAGAACTTCCATCGACACCACTATATTTGATAAATTCGCTATAAAAATATCCTAAAATATCTACATTAACAGTAGTAATTGATGGAAAAATTTTATTTTTTATAAATTCAGTAAAATATTTTAAAGGAGTTTTTTTTAGAGAAGGTTCAATTGTATTTAAGGTTTCATCATCTTTTATTAAAGTAAATTGGTTTAATATGATTCTTTTTTTATCGCCCACCTCACTACTTTCAAGATTATCACTCACATATTCATAGATTTTTTTTCCATCAGTTCCACCTTTAGGTTTTCCTTTTAAATCATCTAAATTTAAACCTTCATTTAATGCTAATAATATTGCAGAAACAACCAAAGGTTTTTGAGTATCCCCTAATTGGCCATAATTCCTTAAATGATCATTTAGTTCTTTTGATTTTTTTATAACTTCTTCTAATTCAATGTCTTTTTGAGAAGGCAATTCTAATACTTCTTCTCTATAATAATCATTGATATTATCTTCACTAAAATTCTCAAAATCTTCTACTTCCTCTAATAATTTATAATCAGTTTCATCTACAAAAATAGGCCTAATAGTAAAATTATCTGTACCACTACAACCAAAAGCAAATACTTTTTTGTAAGAGGAATTTTCAACAATATGTTTTGCATAATGTAAAGCCCCATTTTCAGCATAATTTTTAATTGCATTTTCAGTTGATAAATCCAATTTATTATGATTATCATCTAGATAAAGAACTTGTTTTAATGAGTCTTTTTTATCTTCAATTACAATTATAAATTCATTAACTTGAGCTATAAATTCAGGAAAACCTTTATTTTCTCCAGAACTACTTTCAATACTTTTTGTTGCACCATTTAAAGCTTCATCAATTTCAGGATTACTACTTATTTGTTCATCATAATCTATTTCAGCATCTTTTAATAATTCCCGCACTATATCGTCTGTTGTTCTTTCACTAACCATATTCTCCACTCAAAATATAATTCCTAAATTAATTTTTATTTATACTATTATTTATAGATGAATAATTATCGAAGAAAAAAATTAACGCTCAATTTAGTTTTTTCCAGTATATTACTCCATTTAAAAAAAAAAAATTGAATAAAAATTTAATCATAAAAACAAAAATTTTTGATAATTTACTAAATGTTTCATAAAACTCGGATTTAATGAATTAATTTAAACTTAAAATAGTTAAAAAATAATAAAACTAAAAAAGAAGAATAATCAAATGATTCTTGTTCCCCTATTATCCACATGTGTTTCAATGACTCGGCCTTCATATGAATTCCATGCCTCCTTAACACCATCAATGGAACTCTCATCCACAATAGCTACAAAAGAGGAACCTGTTCCAGACAATCCAGAAGAAAGTGCCCCTCTCTGAAGTGCATCAAGAGCTATATTGTTATCGAAACCCAGTACATTGCCGTACAATAACCCATTCAATGTCAAAGCTTCAAGATAATCTCCATCAAGAGCTTTGTTAAAGGCTAACCTTACAAATGGAGCAACCAATTTCATCCTATCAACATCAGAAGATCCGCTTAAGGATTCCTTATCAGGCATAAAGACCAAAACATCATAATCAGGCATTCTTTCCTGATGCAAAATCTCCCTATTGCCATTGTCTGTAATTGTTAATCCTCCAAAGAAAGATGCTGAAGCGTCATCAAAAGCACCTGTAATTGTAACTCCCGCTTCAAGGGATGCATCAATACCCATGTTTATCATTTCCATATCTGTCAATGGCTCAAGGCAAAACTCGCTTGCAACCAATGCAGCAGTAGCCATTACAACAGCATTGGATAAGGCACTGCTTGAAGAAAGCCCAGAACCTAAAGGCAAATTGGATCTTGTATTGACTTCAATTCCCTGTCCATTACCAAAATCCAAGCTAGGTATGATATCATCGAAATCCAATGCACTTCCTATCTTATAATGGTCCAAAACCTGTTCCACACATAAGTTCATCAAATGAGGATCAGCCCCTATATCTGATGAGCACTTGACACCGACATCGGAAAACTTGGCCTCTGCCTCAATACCTAAGCCTATACCAAATGCAGAACCAAAACCGGTTGAAATAGCATTGATTATTGTTGCAGAACCTGGAGAAAATACTGTTTTAGTCAAAAAAATCACCTAATTATCTAATAAATCTATATATTAATTTTTAAAATCAAATGATATATATTTAATGTAAAATCAATGAAAGTCTTGTATAAATTTATAAAAAAATAAGTTTTATAAAAATAAACTTTATATTAATGTAAGTAAATATATTATAATACAATAATTTTTAAAAATTAATATGAAAAATAAAGAAATATTACGATACTAAAAATGCTGCATTATAAGAAAAAAGAGTGATACTATGAGTGAAAACAATACAAATTGGCTTAACATCGGTTTAGGTGCATTTATTATACTTGCTATAGTATTGCTTTTGATACTTGTTTTGCCATTTGGCAATTTAGTTACACAGCAGGATGAGATAGCAGTCATAACAATCAATGGAGCTGTCACCTATGATTCATCCAACTCCACCAAGATATTCACTAGCGCAAGCCAAATAGAAAACGCATTGAATGAAGCTAATTCCAATCCAAATGTAAAGGCTATTGTTTTGGATATCAACAGTAAAGGTGGAAGCCAAGTAGCCAGTGAAGAAATTGCAAGTTGCATTAAAAGCTCAACCAAGCCAGTTGTCGCTTATATTGGAGATAAGGGATTGGATGAAAGCTATTTGATTGCAAGCAGCGCTGATGCCATTGTTGCAAGTTCATCCTCTTCAATTGGAGGAATTGGCCTTAGCTATATTGACAGCAGCAAATACTCTAAAGTCAAGCTTACAGGAGTTTACAATAAGGATTATCTTAAATTGAAAAGATCCAATGAAACCGATCCAGATAATCTTTTAAATGGCCAAAAGATGATAGATCAAGATTATACACAATTCATTAAAAAGATTGCTAAAAATAGAGACTTGAAACCAAATTACCTTGCAAAATTAGCTCATGGCAAAAGATACAACGGTAATGAGGCTAAAAACTTAGGATTGGTTGATAAGCTTGGAAATAAGAATAAGGCTATTGAATTAGCTGCTTCCAAAGCCAACACAACTAATTACACTTCCACAAATTATCCTAAATCCAAAAAAAGCCTAACTGAAACTTTAAGTGAAAATAAGATTTTCAATTTAGAGTTTTAGACTATTTTTAAATTAAATAACAGAAAAAGTTAATCTTATTTTTTTCTTAACTACGTTTTCTATTTAAATAGGAATATTTATATAGTAACGAACATAATATATTAAATGAATTTATAAAAGTTAAAGATTTTATGAATTTATAATTATATTTTAACTAAAAACAAAATGTTAAAGATTTTTATGAATTTATAATTACATTTTAACTAAAAACAAAATGTTAAAGATTTTTATGAATTTATAATTACATTTTAACTAAAAAAAATAAGACTTAAATAATTATTAAACAAGGTGATAAAATGGCACACAAAATAGAAGTATTTACCTCACCAACCTGTCCACATTGTCCAGGTGCTGTAAAAGTTGTTGAAGAAGCAAAAGCAAAATTAGGGGATGAAATTGACGTTCAAGTCCTCAGTATTGCTGATCCTGCTAACAGAGACTTAGCTATTGATTATGGAGTACATGCAGTTCCTGCAATTGCAATCAACAATTCATTAGCATTCATTGGTGCTCCAACTCTCAAAGAATTATTAGAAAGATTAGAATAATTGCAAAAACAATTTTCTATATTTTTTTCTTTTTTACTATTTTGCTATTTTTATTTGAATTAAATTTCCTACACTCATTTTAAAAGCAAATTTTTACATGCTTTATTAAATTAAAATTTTCAACACCCCTTTTAAAAACAAATTTTACTATTTTTAAATAATCCAACTATTTTTTTAAGCAATTTTATATAAGAATAAATAGAATTAATAAGATATATTATAATATTAAGTTAATTTAAGTTCAAACATTGAGTTCAAATATTTCTAAATTGAAAGAGGTTAAGACATGAAAATTGCTATGGTTGGACAGTTTCCACCACATATTGGAGGAGTTGGAGTCCATATACACACATTATCAAGAAAATTGGTCAATGAAGGCCATGAAGTGTATGTGATAACCTATCCTCACAAGGACATTAAGGACATTGATGGAATTCATGTAATCGGCACAAAAGGAGTTAACATTCCAGGACTTCGAGGATTCTTCTTTGCAATAAACGCTAAAAGAGAGCTTAAGAAATTGATTGAAAGGGAAAACATAGACATAATCCATGGACACTATCTTCTTCCAGCAGGTTGGGCAAGCGTTAAGGCCGGAAAATCAACTCATACCAAAACCTATGTGACTTCACATGGATCTGACATGTTTGAAACCTATAAGAAGCAAAAGTTTACAAGACCTCTCATCAATAAAGTGCTTAAGGATGCTGATGTGGTTCTTGCTGTAAGTAACGCTTTGAAAGATGAAATCATAAAGACCAATATTCCAAATATTGAACAAAAGACAAGATTGCACTGGAATAGTATAGATGTTACTAAGTTTAAAACTACAGAAGAAAACAAGGATAAATTTAAAAAAGAGTTGGTCCAAGAATTCAGCATAGATCCTAACAAACCTATCATTTTATTTGTCGGAAATATAATTAAAAGAAAGAATGTTGGATTGCTAATTGAAGCTAAAAAAGAAATGAGTGTTGAAGCCAATCTTGTCATCGTTGGTGACGGCCCACTATCAAAAGAGCTGAAGGAGAAATATGAAAAGGAACATGATGAAGGAAATCTTGATAATGTTTACTTTACAGGTTCCCGAAAAGATGTTGAAGACATAATTCCAAGTTGCGACCTTCTTGTATTGCCATCATTCAGTGAAAGCTTTGGACTTGTGCTCATTGAAGCATTATCATGCGGCAAGCCAGTTATTGGAAGCGATGTAGGTGGGATAAAAGAGATAATCACTGAAGATGTTGGATTATTGATTGACCCGAATGACCCCTCAGATTTGGCAAAATCCATTGATAGAATCTTAAGTGATGAAGAATTGATGGAAAAGTTCAAGTCAAATGCAAGAAATAGGGCAAAGGACTTCGGAGAAACCAAATTGCCTTATGATGAATTGAATTGAAACTTATAATTAATTAAAAATCATATCAAAATGAAAAAATATTAAAATTATTAAAATTAAAAAATACGAAAAATTAAAAAATATTAAAATTATTAAAACATTGCAAAATTGATTTAAATTAATAAAATTCACTTAAATTAAGAAATAATAATTATTCAGTCAAATTATAATCAGATTTTAGATAATAGTTATTAATAATGAAAAATAAAAGGAAAAATAGAAATTAAAAAATAAGAAAATAAAAAATAAAAAACAATGAAAAATAAAATTATAAATTTAAAATACAAGGAAAAATAAAAAAAAACAATGAAAAAATAGAAATTTTAAATTTAAAATACAAGGAAAAATAAAAAAAAAAACAATGAAAAAATAGAAATTTTAAATTTAAAATACAAACGAAAAACAAAAACATGTTTACAAATTTATCAATTAATTAGAGGTTATTAAATGGGAGAAAAGGAATTTACTCACCTAACTGAAACCGGAGTTCATATGGTGGAAGTTGGAACTAAGCCACAGCAAAGAAGAACTGCAGTGGCAAGCGGAAAGATTCACCTTCAAAAGGAAACAATTGAAATGATCAAGAATGCGGAAATCAAAAAGGGAAATGTATTGACAACTGCCCAAATAGCTGGAATTCAAGCTGTCAAAAAGACATCTGACATCATTCCCCTTTGCCATCCATTGAATCTTAGTGGAATCGAAATAGACTTTGAACTTGGAGATGAGGAAATCACTGCAACTTGCCAATGCAGATTGACTGGACAAACCGGTGTGGAAATGGAAGCGATCACTGGAGTTAGCGTAGCATTGCTCACCATTTGGGACATGACAAAAGCAGTTGAAAAGGATGAGAATGGACAATATCCAGACACTAAGATTTCTGACATTGTCGTTTTAAAGAAAGAAAAAATCTAATCATTCAAAGTTTTAAAACTTACCAAATGCTCTAAGATAATCAAGATTAGATATTAAATACAAACATATAATAAAAATTAGATTTTATATTCGCTTTAAAAAATTATTAGACTGATTTATATGGAAAACATCCCAGAAAACATTAAGACAATTATCAATAGCTGCTATCCTTACATTGAGGATTTCAACCCTGCACAAAAGGCGGTGATTGAGTCAGGATACCTTGAAAACAATAGGAATTGTGTCATAGCTATCCCCACTGCCAGTGGAAAAACCGTGCTTGGAATAATGGCAGCTCTCAAATCCATTTTAAATGGTGGAAAAGCGGTTTATGCTGCACCTCTCCTTTCAATCCAAAATGAAAAGGTTAAGGAATTCAAGAAATTTGAGGAATTCGGAATCAAGGTAGGTAAACACCCATCATCTTCAGACTTGTCAGTTATGGTCTTTGAATCATTTGATGCATTGACCAGATTTTCATGGGATGCATTAAGGGAAGTCGATACATTAATCATCGATGAGTTCCATATGATCGGCGAATTTACAAGAGGCCCTACAATCGAATGTGCAATCACCAGGGCAAAAATAATCAATCCGAGCTTAAGAATCATTGCATTGTCTGCAACACTTGAAAATATGGGTGAGATTGAAAGCTGGTTGGATGCAACTGTCGTAGAGCATGACTACAGGCCAGTGCCATTAAACAAGGATGTGTTGGATGCGGAAATGTTCAATACAAAGAACAAGAATGATGTGGTTGTGAAGGTTATTGAAAAGGCCATATCAGATGACGCACAGGCATTGAGCTTCGTGTCAACAAGAAGATTTACAGAAAGCCTTGCCAATTATGTAGCTGGAAAATTGAAAAAGAAAACTACAACAGAGCAGAAGAAACGCTTCAAGGAAGTGGCAGACAAGTTGCTTGCAGTACCTGAAAAAAAGGGATCAAGGCCAACATCAACTTGCCTTAAACTAGCTGAAAGCTGTGAAAACGGTGCGGTTTTCCACCATGCAGGCCTTTTCAGCGAGCAAAAGGAAATCATTGAAGAGGAGTTCAGAAATGGAAACATATTGATGATTGCAGCCACTCCAAGCTTAATGTATGGGGTTAACTTGCCTTCAAAATATGTAGTTATCAGAGACTATACAAGATGGACTTCAGATGGCCCTCAAGCAATTCCTGTTTTTGATTATGAGCAAATGTCAGGTAGGGCTGGAAGACCACAATATGATGATACAGGATATTCCTATTTAATCGCTAAATCAATGGAAGAGGCAATTACACTTGAAGAGCGTTACATTAACGGCCAGGTTGAACCTACAAACTCTAAATTAATTGAAAACAAGGATGCTGTATTTAAGCAAATAATTGCACAAGTGGCATCCACTCTCTCAAAAACCCCTGAAGATCTTCAGGACTTTTTCACCAAGACATTTTATGGATATCAAATGACTGCAAACTCTTCCATGAGCTTCTTTGCTGAAGAAAGCTTGAAATTTGAAATCATGAACGCTTTGGAATTCTTGCTTCAAAACCAGATTTTGCAGGCTACACCAAGCGGACTCAAGACAACTCCATTCGGCAATCTGATAGCAAGGTCCAATTATAGCGTTGAAACAGCTGTAAAGATCAAGGAATATGCAAACAATCTTGACAAATTCAAACCGGAAGAACTTATTTATCAACTGGCTCAAACTCCAGATATGCCTCTCATAGCATTTAAGGGCAGGAAATCCAAGGACCCTGTTCGTGAAATGCTGTCAAACCATGGTTTGTTCGCCATTGACATTGGAAACCCTGAAGCAACAGCAGTCTCTTTAATTGAATGGATAAACGAAAGGACAGAGTACCAAATTGAAAATGCTTATCATGTATACTCTTCCTCCACCAGACGCTCTGCATATGAAGCCTCATTACTTGTAAGGTTTACAAAAAATACCCTTGAGGTTCTTGGAAAATACGCTTATTCAAAGGATTTGGATTTCCTTTCTGCAAGACTTTATTACGGTGTAAAGGAAGACATAATACCTCTTGTTATTGGAGTTAAACGTTTGGGAAGACGTCGTGCAAGAGCATTGGTTGATGTCTTCGGCGATGACTTAAGACCATATTCAGAAAAAGAGCTTCAAAAAGTTGATGGAATCGGTCCAAAATTAGCCCATAACATTAAAAAATTCGCAGATAATTATTAATTAATTATCTCTTTACTATTTTTAAAAAGAAAAATCTTAAAAAAATATTCTAATAATTAATAATCTCTTTACTATTTTTAAAAAGAAAAATCTTAAAAAAATATTCTAATAATTAATAATCTCTTTACTATTTTTAAAAAGAAGGAAATTAAAAAAATATTTGAAAAAATAAAAAATAAATAG
>SUTG01000086.1 GCA_015063035.1 Methanobrevibacter olleyae | reverse complement strand
AACCTAACACAACAAATCAACAAAAACAACAAAGAAATACAACAACTCAACAAACAAATAGAAGAACTAAATAGTCAACTAGACGAAAAAGATAATGAAATCGAAACACTAAACAATAAAACGGAAAACTTAACCCAGCAACTCGATGAAGCACAGGCAGAAATAGAAAAGCTTGAAAATAACAATCAGGAAGTAAACAAACAACTCTCACAGGCACAACAGGAAATAACAACACTGGAAAACACCAACAACAACCTAACAGGACAACTAAAACAGGCAGAAAAAGAAATAGAAATACTAAACCAAATAATCGATGAACTGATAAACAAGAAACCATTACAGACCACAATCACAATCAACCCAATAAAATCAAGCATAGGATCAATAACAACATTAACAGCTAACATAACAGATGAAAATGGAGACAAAGTAACCGGTGGAAAAGCAGTATTCAAGGTTAATGGAATAACACTCAAAGACGAAAACAACAATGTAATCTACGCACGCGTAAACAATGGTCTGGCAAGCATAAACTACAAGGTACCTGACGTATGGATTAAAGACACATCATACGTCGAAGCAGTATACAGTGGAACAAATAACTACACCGAAGCAAGAACCAAAGCAACAGACATACTTGACATCAGCCAAGGAACAGTCACCCTAACCCTAGACAAACAGACAATAACTGCAAAAGCAGGTCAAACTGTAACATTCAGAGCTAAAATAGTTGACGCTGCAGGTGATAACATTAACAAGGGAAAAGTGGTATTCAAACTCAACGGTAAAACACTAAAAGACACAAATGGAGAAACATTATACGCACAGGTAAAAGACGGAGAAGCAGTACTTGACTACACCATACCAGGCATATACAGTGCCAAAACATACACACTAACAGCAGTATACGGTGGAGGAAACTACCAAAGAGCAGAAACAAACGGCACACTCAAACTAGAAAGAAAAGCAGTAACAATAAACACCGACAGCATAACCACAACAAACGGCAAAACCACAATAAAAGCTAAAATCAGAGATGAAACAGGAAAACTACTCATAACCAACACCAAACTAGCAATAAAAATAAACCAGAAAACAATACTAAACAACATCACAAGCACAAACGGCATAATAGACTTATCATTCACGACAACACTCAGACCGGGAACCTACGAACTGACAATAATCAGCGGCGAAAACAGCATATACAAAAAAGGAACACTAAACACAGTACTAAAAATAACAGAATAACACACAAACAACAAAACTTTCTCCCATTAACCCCCATTTTATCTTATTTTTAATAAAAAAATTATTAATATATCCTTCAACGGATTAAAAATTTCAATTTTTTCATTGTGTATCCCTTTTAATATTATACAAAAAATGTATAATTTATCAATTACAAATATTTTATTGATGAAAGATAATTTCACATTTTAAACATGGAATCTTAAGTTTATATAAATAAGGAGAATTTATTAAAATGAAACAATTATTCGGTACTTTTGGAGTTAGAAGAGTTGCAAATACAGTCTTAACTCCGGAATTTGCATCAAAAATAGCAGCTGCATATGGAACTAAAGTAAAAGGAACAATAGCAATAGGATCAGATCCTAGAACATCATCCGAAATGGTTAAACATGCAGTAACTGCAGGTTTATTATCAGCAGGATGTAATGTGGTTGACCTTGGAATGTTACCAACACCTGCAGTACAATATGCTGTGAGACACTACTATGATGGTGGAATCATGATTACAGCATCACACAACCCTCCAGAATACAATGGATTAAAGCTGTTGGATGCTGATGGGATAGGAACACCTGATGACTTGGAAGAAGAAATTGAAGACATTTACTTCAACGATAAACAGGAACGTGTAACATGGGATAAATTAGGAAAAGCATATAAAAGGGACATCATTGACGAATACTGTGATGAAGTCATAAAAAGAGTGGATGCAGAAGCAATAAGGGAAGCAAAACTTAAAGTTGTATTGGATTGTGGTTCAGGAGCAGCATGTGGCACCACGCCATACATCATAAGAAAACTTGGCTGTGAAATCACAACATTAAACTGTCAGGCTGACGGTGCATTCCCCGGCAGAAACCCTGAACCAACGGAAGACAATTTGCAGGACTTAATAGCGGTTGTTAAAGCAACAGGTGCGGACATTGGTATTGCACACGACGGGGATGCAGACAGAACAATTTGTATTGATGAAAAAGGACAGTTTGTATTCGGTGACAAATCATTCGCTCTTGTGGAAAAATCCATGTTAGAAAAGAATAACGGTGGAAAAATCGTCACAACAGTTGCAACAAGTAACGCTATTGCAGATATTGCATTGGAAAACAATGGTGAAATTATCCTGACAAGAGTGGGAGACCTTGTAGTAGCACGTAAACTACAGGAAATTGACGGATTGTTTGGTGGAGAAGAAAATGGTGGATTAATCTTCCCTGACTTTGTGTACGGAAGGGATTCAGGTCTTGCAACTGCAATGTTACTTGAAATATTGGCAACAAGCAAAAAACCGTTATCTGAATTAATTGACGAATTACCAACATACTTCTCTGAAAAAAGAAAAGTGAAATGTCCTGACGATAAAAAGCAACTAGTTGCTGAAGGAATAATAAATGATACAACAGAATATGAAGTGGATACAACCGATGGGGTAAAAGTAATTACCGAAGAAGGATGGGTAATTATAAGACCTTCAGGTACCGAACCAATCTACAGATGTTTCTCGGAAGCAAAAACTCCTGAAAAGGCAGCAGAACTTGCCGACTGGGGTATGACTTTAATCGAGAAATACCTTGATTAAACTTCTCTTTATTTTTCATTTATTTTTTTCAAATTCAACTAGTTCTTTTTTTATAACATGTTTAACAAAGATATTACTATCTTATAATAATTATATTTTTTCTAAATCAATTATTCTAACAAATATTATAACATTGATAATTTGGAGGCTTAAATAATGTCAGATATTAAAAAGGAAATAGCAAGTCGTGTTAAGGATATGCGTGAAGTATGTGAAATAAGCATACAGGATATGGCAGAAAAACTGGACGTTCCTGTTGAAACGTATTCACAATACGAAACAGGTGAAGTGGATATACCTGCAAGTATTCTCTATGAAGCTTCACAGATATTCAATGTGGACACCAGCCTGCTTTTAACTGGTGAAGACACGAGAATGAGTGTATTTGCAGTAACCCGTAAGGATAAGGGGGTAAGAATAAACCGTAGGGAAGCTTATGACTATGAAAACCTGGCATCAAGCTTCACACACAAGACAATCGAACCGTTTATCGTAACGGTAATGCCCAGGGATGATAATTACATGCCTGAGCCAAACTACCACAAAGGATATGAATTTGTATACGTACTTGAAGGAACTCTAAGACTATACATCAAGGACAACATCGTTGACTTGAATGAGGGAGACTCAGTATACTTTGACTCATTACATAAACATTCAATGATAGCACTGAACGGAAAACCGGTTAAATTCCTGGACGTTCTAAACAATAACGGAGGTATAGAATAAAATGACTTCACTGTTACATAAATACATAGACAGAGAAGAATATGATTCATACGAAGACTTCAATGAAAACTTCAAGATAAACGTACCTGAAGACTTTAATTTTGCATACGACATAGTTGACACGTATGCAGAAATAGAACCTGAAAAGATAGCATTATCATGGTGTGATGACAGCGGCGACAAAGTATTCACCTTTGGGAATTTGAAAACATTAAGTGATAAAGCAGCAAACTTCTTCAAATCACTGGGAGTGACAAAGGGTGACAGAGTTCTTTTAACTCTTAAAAGCAGGTATGATTTCTGGTACTGTATGCTTGCATTACATAAACTTAAAGCCATAGCAGTACCTGCAACACACATGCTAAAACCGGAAGACATAGAATACAGAATAACCGCTGCAGGAATAAAAACCGTTGTTGTAATAAGAGAAGATGGAGTGCCTGAAAACTACGCCGAAGTCGAGAATACACTGGGCGTAACATTAAACAAGATCTTCGTTGGAAATGAAGAAAAAGAAGGCTGGTACAACCTACGTAAAGAGGTTGAAAACGCATCAGATGAACTGGAAAGACCAAAATACGATGACGATTCCGTTGAAGATACCTCCGTAATATTCTTCTCCTCAGGTTCAACAGGTCAGCCAAAAATGATAAAGCACAGTTTCGGTTACCCGTTGGCACACATAGTAACATCCCACTACTGGCACCAGGTAGTTGAAAACGGACTGCACTACACAATAGCCGATACCGGATGGGGAAAAGCTTTATGGGGAGAAATATACGGTCCATGGATATCAGGTTCAGGAATATACATCTACGACTTTGACAGGTTCCACCCATTTGAAGTACTCTCCAAGGCCCTGGATCATAACATCACCACATTATGCTGTCCACCGACAATGTACAGGTTCTTCATTAAAGAAGACATAGAAGACCTTGACTTTTCATCACTAAAACATGTTTCAACAGCAGGAGAACCGTTAAACGATGAAGTATTCTACAAGTTCAAGGAACTTACAGGACTTGAAATAAGAGAATCATTCGGGCAGACGGAAACTGTTGCAACAATCGCAAACTTCCCATGGATGGACATAAAGCTTGGATCAATGGGAAAACCTGCTCCCTTATTTGACATACACCTAATCAACAAGGATGGAATGGACTGTGACGTCGGTGAAGAGGGAGAAATAGTATTTGACATCTCAGAAGGATACCCGTTAGGATTATTCAAGGGCTACTTCAACAATGAGGAAAAAACCAACGAAACAATCTACGGCGGATACTATCATACAGGAGACTCCGCATGGAAAGATGAGGACGGATACTACTGGTACAAGGGACGTATAGATGACATCATCAAAAGTTCGGGATATAAAATCGGACCTTATGAAGTTGAAAGTGCATTGCTCTCACACAGTGCAGTACTTGACTGTGCAGTTACAGGTATACCTCACCCTATCAGGGGACAAATCGTTAAGGCAACAATAGTTCTTGCCGAAGGATATGAAGCATCCGAAGAACTTACAAAGGACATACAGAACCATGTAAAACACGTAACTGCTCCTTACAAATATCCCAGGGCAGTCGAATACGTTGATGAACTACCAAAAACAATCAGTGGTAAAATCATGCGTAAACAGATAAGAGTTGCTGATGAAGAAAAATACAAGGAATAACTTTTTATTCCCTTACTTTTTTTAGTTTTTTTTCTTTAAAAATAAAATTTACACTTAATTAACCACTTTTTTAAAAAAAAAGGACATAACTATAGCTGTATGCTGTCATAGATAATAATTTTTTTTAATAGCTGTAATTGTTTATCCATAAATTACATTATTATTTGGATGGATTAAATCTAAGATTCCCTACTTGAATCTATTGATATGAATCAAACAAAGAACTATGTGCTACACATATTAGCATATGAATAATAGGCTACTTCCCTTACACTATAATTTAAGTGTGCTAATTGAAATAAACAGACAATAATCTTTTTAAAAACTTTTTAATTAAAAATCAAATAAAAAATGTGGGTGGGGGTTAATGGGAGAAAGTTTTGTTGTTTGTGTGTTATTCTGTTATTTTTAGTACTGTGTTTAGTGTTCCTTTTTTGTATATGCTGTTTTCGCCGCTGATTATTGTTAGTTCGTATGTTCCCGGTCTGAGTGTTGTGGTAAATGAGAGGTTTATTATGCCGTTTGTGCTTGTGATGTTGTTTAGTATTGTTTTTTGGTTTATTTTTATTGCTAGTTTGGTGTTGGTTACGAGTAGTTTTCCTGTTTCATCTCTGATTTTGGCTTTTATGGTGGTTTTGCCGTTTGTTGTGGTTATGCTGTCGGTGTTTATTGTAACTGCCTGTTTTTCAAGGATAAGTTTACCAGTAGTTTCTGCTCTTTGGTAGTTTCCTCCACCGTATACTGCTGTTAGTGTGTATGTTTTGGCGCTGTATATGCCTGGTATGGTGTAGTCAAGTACTGCTTCTCCGTCTTTTACCTGTGCGTATAGTGTTTCTCCGTTTGTGTCTTTTAGTGTTTTGCCGTTGAGTTTGAATACCACTTTTCCATTGTTGATGTTATCGCCTGCAGCGTCAACTATTTTTGCTCTGAATGTTAGTGTTTCTCCGGACTTTGCAGTTACCGTCTGTTTATCCAGAGTTATCTTGGCTATTCCCTGGCTGATATCTAAGACATCTGTTGCTTTGGTTCTTGCTTCGGTGTAGTTATTTGTTCCACTGTATACTGCTTCAATGTATGATGTGTCTTTAATCCATACGTCCTGTACTTTGTAGTTTATGCTTGCCTGGCCATTGTTTACGCGTGCGTAGATTACGTTGTTGTTTTCGTCTTTGAGTGTTATTCCGTTAACCTTGAATACTGTTTTTCCGCCGGTTACTTTGTTTCCGTTTTTGTCTGTTATGTTGGCTGTTAATGTTGTTATTGATCCTATGCTTGATTTTATTGGGTTGATTGTGATTGTGGTCTGTAATGGTTTCTTGTTTATCAGTTCATCGATTATTTGGTTTAGTGTTTCTATTTCTTTTTCTGCCTGTGTTAGTTGTCCTGTTAGGTTGTTGTTGGTGTTTTCCAGTGTTGTTATTTCCTGTTGTGCCTGTGAGAGTTGTTTGTTTACTTCCTGATTGTTGTTTTCAAGCGTTTCTATTTCTGTTTGTGCTTCTTTTAGTTGTTGTGTTAGGTTGTCTGTTTTATTGTTTAGTGTTTCGATTTCGTTATCTTTTTTGTTGAGTTGTTTGTTTAGTTCTTCTATTTGTTTGTTGATCTGTTCGATTTCTTTGTTGTTATTGTTGATTTGTTGTGTTAAGTTTTTGTTAGCATTTTTGAGGCTTTCTACTTTTGCCTGTGCTTCTTCGAGTTGTTGTGTTAGGTTGTCTGTTTTAGTGTTCAAGTCATCAATTTCATTATCTTTTTCATCTAGTTGACTATTTAGATCATCTATTTTGTTGTTGAGCTGTTCGATTTCTTTGTTGTTATTGTTGATTTGATTGGTTAAATTTGTGTTAGTGTTTTTGAGTGTTTGTATTTCTGTCTGTGCTTCACTGAGTTGTTGTGTTAGGTTTTCTATTTTGTTGTTAAGGTCTTCAATTTTATTGTTTCGGTTATCTAATTGTTTGTTTAGTTCTTCTATTTGTTTGTTGAGTTGTTCTATCTGTGTATTTTTGTCGTTGATTTGTTGTGTTAGGTTGTTGTTTGTGTTTTCTAGTGTTGTTATTTCCTGTTGTGCTTCTTTGAGTTTTTTTGTTAGGTTGTTTATTTTGTTTTCGAGTGTGGTTATGTTTTGTTGTGCCTGTTCTAGTTGTTTGTTTAGTTCGTTGTTGGTGTTTTGTTGTGTTTTGAGTTCCTGTTGTGTTTGTTCTAGTTTTTCTTTTGTTTCTTCGAGTTGTCTGGTTAGGTTGTTTTTTGTGTTTTCGAGTGTTGTTATTTCCTGTTGTGCTTCTTCGAGTTGTCTTGTTAGGTCTTTGTTGCTGTTGTTTAGTGCTGTTATGTTTTGTTGTGCTTCTTCTAGCTTGGTTGTTAGGTTTGTTATTTCTTCTTCGAGTTCCCGTATTTTTTTGTTTTTGTCTATTTCTACTGTGAAATCTATGTTTACTTGGGATTCTTTGTATTCTGGTGTTTCCTGGTATTGTATTTTTATGTTGTAGTTTCCTGTTGTTAGTGTGTTGTCTGTGATTATTCCTGTGGTGGTGTTTTTGTTGATGTCTCCTGTTATGTTGATTTTGGCATCATTTATTGGCGTGTTATATACTGTATCCAGTACTGTTATGTTTATTTGCACGTTTTTTTCTGTATTATTTAGGATGTCGTATGTTATTGTGGTGTTTCTTTGTTTGGTAATGTTTAGTGTGAATTCTGTTGAACTTGGATTTACGTAACTGTTGGTGTATGTTATGTTTATGGTGTATGTGTCTTCCA
>SUTG01000095.1 GCA_015063035.1 Methanobrevibacter olleyae | reverse complement strand
AGATATTTATTCAATAACTTTGATAGAAAATATGAAAATAAAGATGTCGTTAAAACGTTCAAAGTCGATAACGAATCCCTAAAAGAGGATGAAAAAAACAACAAGGACAGTGCAAAAGAAAATAGAGTCATGAAAAAAATATTGTTAAATGTAGCATTAATAGCTATGACAATTGCTGTAATATGGATTGTACTTTCACCTATTTCAGTTAATAATTATCCAATATTTTTGGGTGGAATAATCTGTTTGGCAATCTGTACTGTCAGCATATACCTAATTACAAGATTAAATCGGCCAACAATATCCTTATTAGGATTTTTTATCTCCACAGCCATACTTTTCACATTTATGCATAGCTATGGTAATGAGTCCATTCTTTGGTTTATCATTGCGGAGATTTTTATAGTGTTAATTACCATAATTCTAAAACTGAAATGACCAGAAGCCACACAATGCTATTAACCACTTGAATGTCCAGTTTAAGTGTATTTTGGCTTCTTGTCTCATTCTATTATTTTTTTTTATTTAATTTTTATATTAGTATCTGATAAAATTTCAATAACATTTTCATTACATGATTTTATTACTCCGTCTTCACAGTCATTTTGCATAATAAAAAGAACTCGGAGCCCTGCAGATAATACATATTATAGTTTAGATCAATCGATGAACACGCTGTCGAGAGCATATTTTTCCTTAATCTTCCCATAATTAGCAAGAAAATCAGGTGCACTTAATGTATCTAAATTTCCTAACAAAATTAGATTAAGTCTATTATCATCGGTTGATGCATCTGCATTAAAAGATTTTGTCTTAGCATTTCTAAAAACAAATTTTTAAAAAGTTTTTCACAATACCTGCATATAACGAAGAAAAATTTTATTTTTTCTTCTTCATAATTCTCTCCTATAACGAAGAAAAACAACTAACTAAAAACAACAACTAAAATTCCCAGTAGAAGAATAATCAAAAGAATTCTAATTACAACTAGACTATGCTACAATAGAAAACAATATAGAAACTCCTATAAATAGCCAACAAAATAAACACAGAACCCTCATGACAGTACCTTTAACTATAGGAAAATAATACACACAACTAATACTAAACGATATAGAAATTAATTAAAGAAATTTCATCAAACAAGATTCATAAATTTTTTCATTTTCAATATTAAATATTAACGAAAATTCAACATAATGACTATTTTTAAGAAGATCTTCACCATAAACTGATTTTTTCAAAACCATTCTTTTACCACTTCTGTTTTTTTTAGATGAATTTGAATTGTTTTCTTTAAGAATTAATTGTTCCATAAATAAATCATCATTTTTATTACGTGATATTTTGTATTTATGTTCATTAATTTTATAAATAAATAAAATTTCAGTTCTATAATTAAGATATTCATACAAAGATACTGGAAAAACTGTTCTATAACTAACATATCTATTTTTAAGATTATTGTTTTTAGACGGTTTTGTCTCAGATAATGAAATTTTATTTTTCCAGGACAACTTTAGAGTATTGTTTAATTTAATAATTTCCATAATAATCATATAATTATATCTTATTAATGCTTAATAAACTTTTATGGTATTTTAACCCCCTAAATCCCCTAATTTTACTTATATCCTTAAGAAAACTATTTATTTTAAATAAATCTTAATTTATATAAATTAAACAATATAAACGGTGATTTTATGGATGATAATACAATTAAATATATAAAAGATTTTCTTCCAATTTTTTCTGAATTAAATATAGATGTTTCTTTTTTATTTGTTACTGAAACAGCATATAAAAAAAATATTATTGATGCAACCAAACCCGTAAGAGAATTTTTAAAGAGAAAAAAAATACACGATTATGATTCTCAAAAACAAAACAATCCAAAATTAAAAATTAATAATAGTGTAGAAATACCAACAATTATCATTAATGAAAATTCAAAAAAAGAGATTATAACTTCAATGTACAGACCAAATACAAAAAAAGGTGATCCAAGGATATGGTTTAGAAAATCCCAGAAATATATTAATCCAAATTCTATAATTGCTGTTATGGCTATTGAGAATAAATTAGTTATAACAAATTTATCTGATAAAAATACTAAAAAATCATTATTTGATAAAGGATTTGTTTACGAAGAACTATCTAAAATATTTATTAAAGATGAAAATTGTATTGCTAATGAATTATTAAATAAAATAAAAAGCATATATAATAAAGGTTTTGTTAAAACTATTGGAATTGGTGATCCTAGTGTAGGTGAAACATTAGAATACTATTTAAATATTCCTAGAAATAATTCTAAAAATCCCGATTATAAAGGTATCGAACTTAAAGCAAAAAGATCTAGAGCTAAAAATAGAAGTAATCTATTCACACAAGTCCCTATGTGGAAATGTGAAAATGGATTAAATGAAGAAGAAATATTTGAAAAATATTCTTATTACTCTGAAAAAAAGGAAAGAATGGATTTATATTGTACATTAAAAGCAAATAAACCAAATCCCCAAGGTTTATATTTAAAAGTAGATTTTGATAATAATTTATTATACGTTTTAGGAAAAAATGATGAATTTTTAACACAATGGGATATAGATTTTTTAATTAAACGATTAGAAGAAAAACATAATGAAACATTTTGGTTAGATGTTGAAACCAAAATTGAAAATAATGAAGAATATTTTAGATATTATAGAATAGAACATACAAAGAAACCAAAAAGCACTGTATTTCCATTTTTAATTAATGAAGGAATAATAACAGTAGATTTTTTAATACATCAAAAAGAAAATGGAAAACTTCGCGACCACGGATTTCCCTTTAAAATAAACAAAAAAGATAGAAATTTATTATTTGAAGATATGGAAGTATATGATTTAAGAAAATCATAACACTTTTTTTAATTCTAGAGCTACTGCCTTAGCTAACAAAGGAGGTACGGCATTACCTACTTGAGAATATTGAGGTACTTCTATTCTCCTCCTTTTACCACCAGTAGTTCTTTTACCCAAAAATTCAAAACTATCATCAAAAGATTGTAATCTTGCAGATTCTCTGACTGTTAATGTCCTATTTTCAAAAGGTGAAATATAATCATCAGGAATTGTCAAAACAGTACCTGATGGTTCATCACTACTTAATCTCCTACGCATATTCTTTTTAGTCAATAACAATTGTATCAACTTAGAATCAACATCACCTCTTGAAAATTTATCAATAATTTCTTTTTCAGATAAGTTAGATTTGTTAGCAATATGTTCTATTAATTTAGGTTTGTCTGTTAAATCTATACCTTTTTCCAATATCCTTTTTTTAACTTGAGATCCTGATTCTCCTTCTAAAAATAGAGAAAATCTTTCTTTAATTAAAGGTAAATGATTTGAAATTTCTATGTTTTTATATTCTTCTGATGATATAGGTATACCATTTATATCCGGAGTTCGCCCCTTAATAGACTCTAATTGAAATTCTGTTAAAATAGGATTATATTCAGATTTTATAGATTCATCCTTAATTAAATCACCTATTGCATCAAGTAATGTAATTCTATTATTTTCATTATGTGTAGGTTTTGGGTATTTTGGTTTTTTCATCCCTTCTTTATATGCTATAATTATCATCCGATTTCTACTTTGTGGAACACCATAATCTGCAGCGTTAAGTAATTGAGGTTCTAACATCCCATAATTAATTAATTGAAATTCTTGTTTAAGAATATTAGGAACACATTCCTTTTCATATATATTACCAGTAATTCCTTCAAAATCATAAAGAATTGTATCTGCAAATCCACCAACATTTTCTAAAACCACATATTTTGGTTGTAATTCCCTAATAACTCGCAAATATTCTTTAAATAACATATTTCTAGGATCATTTGGATCTCTTTTACCAGCTCTGCTGAAACCTTGACATGGAGGACCACCAAAAATTACATCAATTTGAGGTACTTCCTTATTTTTAAAAATATCTAACTTGCTAATTTTTTCATTTATGAAGTTACCCGTCAAATCTTTAATATCCGCGCGATAGTAATATGTATCATGACCCTGTTTAAGACCCAACTGTTTATGCCTATTCATATATGTTATCTGAACAGCTTCATTAATGTCACTGGAAAATAATATTTTAAAACCTGCTTGAAGGATACCTTCACTCATTCCTCCAGCACCACAAAATAAATCTATTGCATATGCCATAATTAACCTCTATTATATTTTTTTATAATTAAGTTTAATATATGTTTAACATAATATATATACATTTAGAGTATTTTAACACCCTAAATTAAAAATAATAATTTTTAAGTTAAAATTAATACATGACAATTTATCTTAAAATTAATAAAAAAAAGAAAATCATGAGTTATACCAGAAATAGATAAAAATTTAATAGTTATCAAATGCTTGGATTAACTATTTATATAGAAAAAATACAAACCCATATAAAAAGATAGGAGGAATTAGTATCGTTATTATTAAATCATTTAGTGTAGGCGATGGAGATATGTTCTATATTAAACATGGAACAGATAATTTTACCATAATTGATTGCTGTATAAATGAAAATTCAGAAAATATACTTGAAGAAATAAAAAAGATTCATGATGAAAAAACAATTACTCGCTTTATTTTAACACATCCACATAAAGATCATTATACAGGTTTAACTGAATTACATGAAACATTAAATATACTTAATTTTTACTATGTTAAAAATAACATTGAATTAACAGAATCTGATGATTCAACTACTTTTGAAGAGTTAAAAAAGAGAGATAATGTTTGTTACCTTAAAAAAGATTTAAAACGAAGATATATGAATGAAGATGGTAATAATATAAAACATTCTGGAATTAATATTTTATGGCCAGATATTGAATCAGAAATATTTAAAGAAGAACTTGAAAAATGTGAAAATGAAACTAAAACTGGAAATATTAATAACATTTCTCCCATCATAAAATATTCCCTAGAAAATAGTATTACTTGTATGTGGATGGGTGATTTAGAAACTGAAATGATGGAAAAAATTTATGAAAATGAATTAGTGGATTGGCCAGAAATTGATGTATTATTCGCCCCACATCATGGAAGAACAACTGGAAAAGTACCAACAGATATATTAAAAAAAACAAATCCAAAATTAATTGTAATAGGAGAAGCTAATTCAGAAAATTTAGATTATTACGAAAATTACACTCATATTACCCAAAATAGTTGTGGAAATATATTATTTAATTGTGAAAATAATCTTGTTGAAGTTTATGTTTCCGATGGCAATTATGCAAAACAATTCAATTCATATGAAGCTGAAACGATTGACGAATATAACGAAATGTATAAAATCGGAGAAATAGAGGTATAATTTTGTCTGAAAATACTGTAAAAACATATTATAAAGATTTAAATTATTTAGTTATTTTGAATTTTATAATAATAATTTTCATATTGTTTTCTAACCAACTTAATAATATATTAAATAATAAAGAATTAATTTCTTCGTTAATTCCAATTCTTTTAGAAGGAACTTTTCTTTCAAATATCCCATTATTTGTAAAAGACATAATTCCAACAGATATATTAATGAAAATTATTTTTTTAAAACATTATAAGGAACCTTTACCTAGTGGGAGAGTATTTGAAAATATCGAAGAAGATGTTCTTATTGATGAAAAATATTTGATTAATAAATATTTTTCTGATAATGAAAAAATTCCTGAAAATTATGTTGAATCACACCGTGCTTGGTATAAAATATATAGAGAATATTCTGATGATCCAAGAACAGAACAATCACAAAAAGATTATTTGTTTTATAGAGACAGTTTTGCATCAATATTAATCATTTTAGTATTTACTCCTATAATAATATGCGTAAATTGTATTTTTAATATTGATATGAATTTAAATATTAAATATTTAATATTATTTTATAGTTTCTTATCTATTGAATTATTATTATATTGGTATTTAACAATAATAAAAGGTAAATCATTTGTTAGAGGTGTTTTAATTACCGCATCACATGTTAAAAAGGATATTAAAAAAATAGAAGTTCATCATAAATTTTAGTAAATACACTAAATCCAATGAACTCTTTTTAAAATATACTCATAATATTGAAATAATATTATTTTTAAATTATAAAGTTAAACTTCATTTAATATTATTAAATTCATCAATCCTATCTTTAAATAATCCATACAATATTTCTGCATCATCCAAATGAATTTAAATGACTGTTCCCATTTATATTCATCCATCAGATCAATATTATGTGATATGTATATTTTACAGGATTTTCTACTATCTTTTTTATCCCATGTGAGTTGTTGTTTCAGTTCATTTTCTATTTCATCTTTTTGTTCATATAAGTAATCAAATAATTCTTTATTATCATCAAGATATACTTGTGAAGTAATAGTTTTATTGTTTGAATTTATTGTTAAAGCTAAATGGGAAAATTTAGTATTTAAGGATAAATCATACCAATTATGAGGTAATTTATAATTTTTTGGTTTAAATATGCTGCTGTGTTCTTCTATATAATCAGAAAATTTAGTCCAATATTCTAGTTTTTTTAATTCTAAATCAGAGGTATCCTTATTTTGGGTTGCTTTCATTGTTTTTGTCCAATTGTTAGGACTGGATATTATGTTAAATTTTGGTGCTATAGCTGAATTTCCTATTTTCCATAATTAAATTTTTATAAGAAATATATTAATTTTCATATCGGTATGTTCATTTAACCAGTCTACTGCTTGTCTGTGTGATTCATTTACTTTTTTAACTATCCATATGATAGTTTTTGCATCATGTCCTGAGGCATAGGTTATTATTTGACCCAAATGTTTATGGTCTGTTTCTTCTAATTGATTTTCTATAATAATTAAATCATCAGTATATTGATCTTTTGCTAGTATATCTGTGCTGAATGAACCTGTTTTTGCTTCAGTTTCTATTAGTTCAATATCTAATCCCACTTCATTACCTAATATTTCAAGATTTTATTCTTTTGATAGCCATGGTGTGAAATCTCTTGCTTCATCAGGCCATATTTTTCTTAAATCCGTAATTTTTGTTAATGTTCCTAACTTTACCATTTATTATCATCCTTTTCAATTCTTTTTATCCCCAAGCATATCTTCTTAGTATTCAACATATGAAGCTCATTTTTTCTTCTTCGCTATACTAAAATTAAACGAACAACTTTTTAAAACAATGCTCCTAACCTATCTAAATTGTAAAATAACTTCAAAAAGTTTATAATTTATAAAAATAATAAACCATACTTAGTGATATAAAAAAAATATTATCTTAAAAGACCCAAGTACTTAAAAAGTATGGAGATTAATTTTAATAAGTTTTAGTCTATATTAACGTAATATATTTATTTTTAAAGACCAAAAAAATATATAAAGTAAAATTATCAAAAAAATAGTATTAACATGGTGTGTTAATATTCAATTCAATATTGATGATTGTAAATATATTCTTTCTAATTTGTCTGTTTATGATGTTATTGGCAGTCCCCATTTTAGAGATAGATTAAATGGACGAGCATTAACTATAACATCACTTATACTTAATTATTTAGATTAGGAAGACACAAAAGTTTATTTTGCTAAAGGGCATAATCAATTTATGCCGAAATATTATGAACCATAATAAAGTTTTAACACTTATTATACATATTCAAGACAATTCACAAGTTGTAGTGATTAGAATATATTAAGCTAGTAAAAATGGGGTTGTATTTATGGTTAAATATGATATTTATACTTATGATGAATTGGGTGATTCATTATTTCTAGCATTTCCAGTAGAATATATTTTTAAAGAGGTTATTCCACTTGAAGAAGAAGTACTATTAGAAATTGACCGGGAAGGTCATCCTCATGCATTAGAAATTTTAAATGCTAGTACGATATTTAACACGTCCAAAGAGAATCTTTCAAATATTCGTAAGGTTGAAATGATTATTGAGGTTTCTGAAATGTGCATTAAGATT
>SUTG01000017.1 GCA_015063035.1 Methanobrevibacter olleyae | reverse complement strand
TGATATTGTTTTTATTTGTCCGAATCAATTTTCTTAATTAATTGTTATTTTTCATTAAAGATATATGTATGGTTTAATATTTTTTAACAATATTTTTTGATGTGATGTGATTTAATTATATTTAGCCTAAATTTTTATGCTATATTTTGATTTTTTTATTAAAATTTTGATAGTAATTAAAAACTTTTATATACTTTCAATAACATATGTATATATAGTGATATATTTACTATAGTTTTAACATACTTTTATAAATTTTCACTTATGATATTGTCTAAAATTTTAGTAATTTTTTCATTTTTGTATAAAAATTTTCCAGAAAAATAATATTTGTATATTTTTAATAAAATATTTATTAAATATATGCTATTTTATGATTACATTACCATATAAAAATATCATCATATGTTTTTTAAGGGAAATTTTTATGAAAGTTTCAGTACTTTAAATAATTAAGTATTATTGATTATTTAATGATTAGTTTAATTAATTCATATGTTAATTAAAAACTATGTAAAGGAGGTTTAATTTGTCTCAACAAGCGCAAGAACTCTTTGAGAATTTTGACCAATTAACTCCATCAGAGTTCTTTAGAAAAAATAAACAGATGTTAGGATTTTCAGGTAAAATCAGATCTTTAACTATTGTTTTCCACGAATTGATTACAAACAGTTTTGACGCTGCTGAAGAAGCAGGAATTTTGCCGGAAATTAGAATTGATTTAAAGCAACTCGGAAAAGAGCATTATCTTTTAAGGCATTCAGATAATGGTCCGGGTATTCCTGAGGAATTTGTAACTCAAGTATACTGTCAGATGTTTGCAGGTTCCAAATTTAGAAACATCCAATCAAGAGGACAACAAGGTTTAGGTTGTAGTGGTTGTGTGCTTTTATCCCAAATGACTACCGGTGAGTCCACCCATGTAATTTCCGGATGGAAAGAGGATGGTGAGCTTAAAGGGGTCAAAATGGAATTTAAGATGGATGTTAAAAACAACATAGGGGATGTTATCAAAACCGAACATTTCACTCCAGAAAGCACTGGTGTTTGTATCCAGCTCCATTTTAAGGAAGTGTCCTATTCATTAGCTGAACAAGGTGCATTTGAGTACATTCGTAGAACAATGATCGCTAACCCTCATGCAAAGATTACATTTAGAGACCCTAAAGGACATAAATACATCTTTAAAAGAGCTGCAGAAATTGTTCCAGTCTTACCTAAAGAGGTATTGCCTCACCCTAAAGGTGTAACTGCTGATGACATTACTCACATTGCAAAAACCACTGATAAGAGAAACTTCAAAAGCATGTTAACTACCAATTTATCAAGGATGTCCTCCAAGAAGATTAAAGAGCTTCAGGAGCTAACTGGCATTGACATGAAAAAACGTCCAAAAAGCATGACTTGGGCTGAAGCGGAAGCTATTGTGGAAGCCTTTGGAAAAATGAAATTCATGGCCCCTCCTACCTCTGGCCTTATTCCTATTGGGGAAGAGCAAATTGAAAAGGGTATGAAATTAATCTTAAAACCTGAATTCATTACAACTATCACAAGAAGTCCAGTTACCTATAAAGGTGGTGTAGCATTCATTGTGGAAGCAGGTATCGCTTATGGTGGAGATGCTGGTAGAATTGTAAATGAACAAAGAAAATCGGAAATCTTAAGGTTTGCAAACAGAGTTCCATTGACTTTTGATGCAGGAAGCTGTGCTATTACAGAAGCATTGAAATCTATTGATTGGAGAAGATATGGTCTTAGAGACTTGGATAACACTCCTCTCACATTATTTGTAAACATTATTTCCACTCAAGTTCCTTATTTATCTACTGGTAAGCAAAGTATTGCACCGGAACCTGAGATTGTTCATGAGATTAGGCAAGCTACCATGAAAATTGCAAGAAAGCTTCAAAGGCATATCAGATCCAAAAAAGCTGAAAAGGAAAAGGCTATGAGATCTAAGATATTTGAAGACTATGTTCCTGTTATAATTGAAGAGGCAGCATCACTTGCTGAAACTGGTGTTCCAGATTATAAACCGGTTCTTGCTAAGGTTACAAGAAGAGCA
This sequence comes from Methanobrevibacter olleyae, assembly GCA_015063035.1. GTDB lineage: Archaea > Methanobacteriota > Methanobacteria > Methanobacteriales > Methanobacteriaceae > Methanobrevibacter > Methanobrevibacter olleyae_A. The sequence goes on along the minus strand of SUTG01000017.1, from coordinate 34,872 downwards.
TTAGCGGAATTGATGGGTGAAAAGGTTGAAGAAGAGATAGAAGAGGAAGACTACGTAGATTCCTTACTTGAAGAACTTGACGAATTTGGTCATGTGGTAGACAAGGAACATTCAAGTCGTAAGGACAGAATTCAAGAATCAGATTTGGATGAAGCATTCTTAGATGATGAGAAACCTAAAAAGAAAAAATCTAAAAAATCTGAACAGTCTACATTGTTTGACTCAGAAGACTTGGAGGAATGATTAGATGGCTGAAGAAACTACTACTCATAAACATACTCATAAAGAGCAAAGGAGACAATACACTTTCAATAAGCTCAAAGCTTTTGGTCAGGAAATCATAGAGGATGTTGAAAAGGAGAAAGTACCTACCTTAAGAATTCCTTCTAGAGGTACTGGAAACATTGTTTATGATCCTGATAAACGTTATTATATCCTTGGAGACAGGTTCGGTAAAAGGTCTCTTGGAAATGTAAAGCAAATCAGAAAATTAGGGCAAATGGTTTATGTCGCTAATTTCTGTAAGGATTTGGTATTGAGAGATAAAACTGCAACTATCAGGGAAATGTATTATATCTCTGAAGGTTGGGGTATTGAATTCAATAACCAACAGGAATCCAACATTGTAGGTGAGGATTTGGAAGTTGCATTAGGTGCTACCCGTGAGGATTTAGGATTAATGCCTGAAGAAGACGGTGCATCTGTTTATGGAGACATCACCTTGCTTGACGGTGAATTTGAAATCAATGCTGCAAGAGCAGGTAAGTCAGGTTATACCATTTCACCAACCATTGACCAAGTTGAATTGTTGGATTGTGGCGCTGACTTTGTACTTGCAGTGGAAACCATGGGGATGTTCCACAGGTTAGTGCAAGAGGATGCTCATAACAGATTCAATTGTTTGATTGTAGGTCTTAAAGGTCAAGCAGCTCGTGCAACAAGAAGATTCATTAAAAGGGTCAATGAAGAATTAGGCCTTCCTGTATATATCTGTAACGACGGAGACCCTTGGGGATTCCACATTGGACAGGTAATTATATCTGGAAGTGCAAAATTAGCTCACGTAAATCATGATTTGGCTACTCCTGACGCTAAGTTCTTAGGAGTAACTGCAACTGATATCATTGAATATGATCTTCCAACAGACCCATTGAAAGATATCGATGTATTAAGATTGAAAGAGCTTTCAAAAGACCCAAGGTATAAAACTGATTTCTGGCAAACTGAAATTAAGAAAATGCTTAAGATTGGTAAGAAAGCAGAACAGCAATCTTTCTCCAAATATGGTCTTGAATATGTAGTAGATACATATTTCCCAGAGAAATTAAGACAATTTGGACAATTATAATAAATTAATTTTTTAATTAATTTATTTTTTCTTTTTTTATTTTTTTTATTTTTTTAATTATTGTATCTGGAGACTTTTTCCAAACTTCCATCATAATTGTTTTTATAATATTGACAAACCCTTTTTTTATTTTTCAAAACATTTATATAGTACAAGGTTCAATTTTAATATATACATACCCAATAGGGTATATTGATTTATTTGGTGGTGTTATTTTGAAACAGTGTATGGATTCTGATAATCTTCATAGAAGAATAAAAAAGATTATAGGTCAATTAAATGCTATTGATCGTATGATAGATGAGGATATTCCTTGTGAGAATATTTTAATGCAAGTAAATGCTTCTAAATCTGCTTTACATAAAGTAGGCCATATAATAGTGGAAGGGCATCTTGAGCACTGTATTAAGAATGCAATTGAAGCAGGAGACAGCGATGAAGCAATAAATGATGTTTCTACTATTTTAGAATATTATTCAAGATTATAATTAAAAATTTTCAAAGTTAGATGGGAATCCTTGGAAATTTTATAGATTAAATTGTTTTTAGGGAGAATTCTTTAAGTTTCTCAAATAAACAATTTTTTCTATTTTTTTTCAAATTATTTGTATACCTATAAGGGTATACCTATATGTATTGGCTTGGAGGGTTAAAATGAACATAAAAAAATTTTTCCTTAACGATAAAAACATAATATCCCCTGATTCTAATAGTCGTAATATACATATTAAGGACTTTTTTATAGATAGTCAAATGAGGGATGTTTTATTCATATTCATTTCCATTATCTCAGTAGTTCTAAGTTTTATAGGTACGGACATATTCAGATTTGACTTAATTTGGATTGCCATATTGTTTTGTGGCATTCCTATTTTTAAGGAAGCAATAATAGGTCTTTGCACAGAATTTGACATAAAGGCAGATGTTCTTGTCTCAGTTGCAATTATTTCTTCAATTCTTATTGGAGAATTATTTGCTGCAGGAGTGATAGCTGTCATTATGGCAATTGGAGGATTTTTAGAGGAATTCACTGTTTCTAAAACAAAAACAGGAATCAAGAATCTCATTGACCTGAATCCTACAATTTGTACTTTAGTAATCAATTATAATAGAAAAAATGAAAGTGAGATAGTGGTTCCAGCTAATTTGATTAAAGTGGGAGATATTGTAAAAGTTGTTCCAGGGGAAATTGTTCCAGTAGATGGTGAAATAATCCTAGGTGAATCTTCTTTAGATCATTCTGTCTTGACTGGAGAATCCATACCAGTGGATAAAGTAGTTGGTGATGAAGTATATAGTGGAACTATAAATCTTTATGGTTCTTTTTTGATGAAAGCCACTAAAAAAGGAGAGGACAGTTCTCTTCAAAGATTAATTAAAATAGTTGAATCTGCAAGTCCTGAAAATGCGAAAGTGGTTAGAGCAGCGGATAAATGGGCTACTTTCATTGTTGTTATAGCATTTATCTGCGCAGTTTTGACTTTGGTGTATACTGGAGAAATCATACGTGCAGTGACTATTTTGGTTGTATTCTGTCCTTGTGCATTGATTTTAGCTACTCCCACAGCCATTATGGCATCAATTGGAAATTTAACCAAAGTGGGCATTTTAGTCAAAGAAGGGATTTCAATTGAAAAATTAGCTAAAATAGACCATATGGTTTTTGATAAGACAGGTACTTTGACTTATGGAAAACCTGTTGTCACTAAGATTATTGCATATGATAATGCAATTAGTGAAAAAGAATTGATTCGTTTATTCGCTTCATTGGAAAGCCCATCTGAACATCCTTTAGCTAAAGCTATTGTAAAATATTATAAAGACAATTATGATGGAAGTTTAGAAAAAGTTTCAAGCTTCGAAATGATTATTGGAAAAGGAGTTAAGGCTACTTTAAGTGATAATAAATTATGTGCCGGCAATGAGGAATTCTTAAAATCATTAGGGGTAAATTTGCCTAGTGATTTTATATTGAATAATATTTCTAGAGATTTAAATCTGGGTGCAACAGCAATTTATCTTTCAAGAGATGGAGAATTATTAGGGGCAGTTTTACTGGCTGACATTTTAAGAGATGATGCAGCAAATCTCATTGACCAATTAGATAAATTAGGTGTAAAATCTACTTTATTAACTGGAGACAATAGGAATGCTGCTGAGCATATTGCCTATGATGTAGGCATTGAGGATTTAAAATACAATTGTCTTCCGGAAGATAAGATCTCTAAGATTAAAGAATTCCAATCCAATGATAGGAAGGTTGCAATGATTGGCGATGGAATAAATGATGCGCCAGCTTTAAGACAAGCGGACATTGGAATTTCAATGGGAGGTGTTGGCAGTGACATCTCAATTGAAGCATCTGATGTATGTCTTGTAAGTGATGACATTAAGTATATTCCACATTTGCTTGCACTTTCTAGAAAAACCATCAGAACTATTAATATTGGAATCGCCTTTGCTTTGGGATTAAATATTATAGCAACAATTCTTGCCGCATTAGGATATTTGGGCCCTATTGGGGGAGCATTTGTACATAATATTGGATCTGTAATAGTGATTATCTATTCTTCTTTGCTTTTAAGATTCAAAACAAGGGTTGATTAAACAATAATAATTTCTTAAAAACAGATATGATAAAAAGGTGATAAAAATGATATTTGAATTTGCTATCCTTTGCATATTATTGTTTTTTGTACTTTCATTAGCATTTTTAAGAGCTTGAAATGTTTGAAAAATATTTTAAAATACTGATACTATTTCATTTTTATTTTTTTATTTTTTTTATTTTTTCAGTCTTTTAGGCTTGTTTTTTTAGTTTTTTTTAGTTTTTTTAATGTCCCTTTCCATTTCTTTTTTTAAAAAATTTTATTAATGATTTTATTAAAATATTTATCATAAGAATTCTAATTATAGAATATTAAATGATTTTTCAGTGATTTTATGATTAGTTTAGATGAATTAAATGAAGAAATTAAAGAATTAACAAAAGATTATAAAGGTTTTAAATTTGAATATATTGACACCGCCACAATTGTAGTTGAGCCATGGACAAGATTAAAATGTCAGTTTGGTTGTCCAAATTATGGCAAAACACTTGTATGCCCACCTTATACCCCAAAGGCAGAAGAGTTTGTTGGAATGGTGAATTCATATAAAACTGCCATTCTATTTGAAATCAGCTTGGCATCCATTGAAGATAATATCGGAGGAATCTCTAAAATAGCCTTGGATATAGAGAATTGCTGTGCTCATTTTGGTTATTATAAGGCATTTGGCCTGGGGGGAGGCCCTTGTATGGTTTGCAATTCAAAAGGGGAGGAATGTAATCTGGAGGAATGTAGGTATCCTACAGAAGCCCGCCCATCTGGCGAAGCATGTGGTGTGGATATTCATAAGACTATTGAAAATAATGGATATGATGTTTTGGGAATAGATGAAGAAAACAACAGCTATTTCTGTTATGGCATAGTTTTATTGGAATAAAACAAATAGATATCACTTATTTTCTTGTTTTAAGCCATATTTTTTGGATTAAATATCAAATTATATATAGATTGAATTATAAATCTTTAATTATATATTTATTGGATTTATAGAATTTAATGAGTTTATATAAATTTAATATTCATAAAGGAAGTTTAAAAATGAAATCTGTAGCTATTAATGGATTTGGAACTATAGGTAAGAGAGTGGCGGATGCTGTAGCTGCTCAAGATGATATGAAAGTCATTGGTGTAAGTAAGACCAGACCAAACTTTGAAGCAAAAACCGCTGTAGAAGAAAAGGGATATCCTTTATACATTGGAATTCCTGAAAGGGAAGGTCTCTTTAAAGAAGCAGGAATTGAAATTGCAGGTACTGTTGAAGATATGATTCAGGAAGCGGATATTGTAGTTGACTGTACCCCTGGAAACATTGGCCCTCAAAACCTTGAAATGTATAAAAAAGCAGGTGTTAAAGCTATTTACCAAGGTGGAGAAGACCATGAGTTAACTGGTTTGTCTTTCAACTCTTTTTCTAACTATGACGATTCATATGGTGCAGACTATGCAAGAGTAGTATCCTGTAACACTACCGGTTTAACCCGTACATTACACACTCTCAATCCATTAGTTGACATCAAAAAAGTTCGTGCTGTAATGGTTAGAAGAGGATCTGACCCATCTGAAATCAAGAAAGGTCCTATTAACGCTATTGTTCCTAACCCTCCAAAAGTGCCTTCTCACCATGGTCCTGATGTACAGACTGTAATGAAAGGTATTGATGTTACTACAATGGCTTTACTTGTACCTACCACTTTAATGCACCAACACAATTTGATGGTGGAAATCAATAATGAAGTAAGTACTGATGAAGTCATTGACGCACTTGAAAAACGTTCCAGAGTTATGGTGGTTGAAGCGGCAGCTGGTCTTGACTCAACTGCAGCACTTATGGAATATGCTAAGGATTTAGGAAGAAGCAGAAACGATTTATATGAGATTCCAGTATGGAAAGAATCAATTAACGTAGTAGACAATGAATTGTTCTACATGCAAGCAGTACACCAAGAATCTGATGTAGTGCCTGAAAACGTTGATGCTATCCGTGCAATGTTGGAAATGGAATCTGACAATGAAAAATCCATTGCTAAAACCAACAAAGCTATGGGAATTTTATAAATCAACATAATTTCAGATATAATTAATTAAATAGAATTATTCTATTTAATTTTCTTACTTTTTTTCTAAATCATAATCTATAATTTCTATTTAATTTGTTTAAATTCATTTTTTTATATTTTATCATTTTTTAATTATTTATGGTGTTTTTATGAAAGATAAGGTTATTTTTGGTCCAGCTGGAAAACCAATAGAATTTAATGGAAAAGCACATGAATCTCCAGAATTTTTAGGGCCTTTAGGATTATATGCATTTGAATATCAGTCTACTTATGGTGTTAGAATTGGAGAATCCTCTGCACTTAAACTTAGGGAATCTGCAGAAGAGAATGGAGTTTTAATGTCTATGCATTGTCCTTATTATGTGAATGTATGTTCCAAAGAGGAAGAAAAGATTGGGAGCACAATAGACAGATTGGTCCAATCAGCTAAAGTTGGAGAGTTCATGGGTGCATATAGGCTTGTATTCCATCCAGGATTTTATTCAGGTAGAAAACCTGAAACCTGTATGGATCTAGCTAAAAAGACTTACACAAGACTTCTTGAAAGATGTGAAGAGGAAGGAATAGAAAACTTCACTTTTGCTCCTGAAACAACTGGAAAGCGTTCTCAATTGGGAAATATTGATGAAATCATTGAAATGTGTGCCAGCTTTGACCACTTTGAGCCTACAATCGACTTTGCCCATGTTCATGCAAGGGGAAGGGGAATCCTAAACAAGAAGGAAGATTACAATTGCATTTTTTCAAAGCTTGAAGACAATTTGGATATTGATAGATTGCATTGTCATTTCACAACAATTGAGTATACGGATAAGGGTGAAAAGAAGCACCACACATTAGCTGAAGATGATGAGTATGGTCCACACATTAAGGATTTGCTTTTGAATCTGATTGAAAACGATTGGAAAGCAACCATTATTTGTGAAACTCCTTTAATAGACCAGGATGCATTAAGGATGAAACAGCTTTATGATACTCTAATTTAGCTATTTGAAGTAAATCTTTTTCAAATTTTAAACTTAATTATTTTATGAAAATATTTAAATAATGTTAAAAATATATTAAGTAATCTAAACATTCATAAAAAATTCTAATTATTTTAAACATTTGATTTGATGTGATAAATGTGAAATCTGAAAATAAAAGTTCAAGCAAAAAGAAATCAGAGGTTTCCATTAAAAACAGGGCTAGTTTCAATGAGATTGAAACCAAGGTTCTTGTTTTGGAAACTGCAGGTTACCCTTTCAATTTTGGCTTATTGGAAGGGCCTAATCTAGAGATATCTGATAAGGTTCTTTTTGAACAGTATGCTATAGACCAATGGAGCGGCACATCAGTTAGAACTGGCTCCTATCTTTTTGATCAAAAGATCATTCCAGATTTTGCATTTAAAATCATAACTGCCTATCCTGAAGACTCAGTTATTGGAGAAAACACTTCAATAGAAATTGTCATTCCGGATGTTGAAAAACATGATTCCATTAAAAGAGTAAAATCAAATGTTTTCTTTGATGATGTTGTTGGTCAGGAGAATGCTAAAAAGAAATCTAAACTAATTTACAAGTATCTTCAAGACCCTGAAAAGTTTGGCAATTGGGCTCCTAAGAATGTCCTTTTTTATGGGCTTCCTGGAACAGGCAAAACCATGCTTGCAAAGGCATTGTCAAATGAATTGAACATCAACTTATTCTTGGTCAAGGCAACCTCATTAATCGGTGACCATGTAGGGGATGCAGCAAATAAGATTCATGATTTATATGAAACTGCATTGAAATCTGCCCCATCATTGATTTTCATTGATGAAATCGATGCAATTGCATTGCATAGGTCATTCCAATCATTAAGAGGGGATGTTTCTGAAATTGTGAATTCACTTTTAACCGAAATGGATGGAATCAATCCGAATGATGGTGTTGTAACAATTGCAGCAACCAACAACCCATCTTCAATTGACTTTGCAATCAGAAGTCGTTTTGAAGAGGAAATTGAATTCAAGCTTCCAAATGATGATGAAAGAAGAGAAATTTTTGAGCTAAACCTTAATACATTCCCAATGGATTATGATTTGGATATTGAAAAATTAGTCAAGCTTTCCAAAAGAATGTCAGGTAGGGATATTAAGGAAAAAATATTGAAAACAGCTCTTCACAATGCAATTATAAATGATAAAGAAAAAGTAACAATGGATGATATTTATTTTGCATTAGATCTCAATAAATATAAAAAAGAAGAAATTAAAGGAATGTTTGAATAATCAACATCCTTTTATCATTTATTTTTTTCTATTTTTCTATTTTTTTAAATTTTTAGTTTTAATCTATTTTTTTAAATTTTTAATTTTTTCTATTTTTTAAAAATTTTAGTTTTAATCTATTTTTAGAATCATTTCACATAGCTTTATGATATCTTCGTCGTTATTTTTAGCTGTTTTTCTAATATTTTCAGAAATATCATAAAATATTTTGTTGACTATGGACTGAGTCATCTTATCTATGGTTTTTATATCCTTAGCATCTACACTATTTAGTTTCACTATGCCTTTTTGACTCTCACGTTGTCTTATCTCTTCCATAGACTCTCTTAAACTACCGAGTAATGAATTTATTTCAATTAAATTGAATGACTCTTTAAGTAAATCAAACTCATTTTCGATTATCTTTTCAGCTTCAATAACTTCTCTCTCACGAAGCTTTTTATTTTTATCTGCAATTCCCCTTAAGTCGTCAATGTTAAATAGGTCTATGCCAAGTTCCTTAACATCATCTTCAATGTCTCTTGGATTTGCAATGTCAATAAAGACCATCTTTTTAGGAATTTTTTCATCGAAAACTTTCAATAGTCTTTTCTTGTTGATAATTGCATGAGGCGCTCCAGTGGAACTGATTACAAGGTCTGCATTAATCAATTTTTCTTCTAGGTTATCAAAGAGGATTGCTTCACCATCAAGCTCCTCTGCCAATTTGATTGCTTTGTAATAAGTTCTGTTTGCAACAAAAATAGCTTTCAAGTTCTTTTCAGCCAAGGCCTTTGCAACGAGGGTTCCCATTTTTCCTGCACCTATAACAAGCACATTCTTCTCCTGCAGGTTTCCGAGATTCTCTTCTGCAAGGTCAACAGCTGCTGAACCAATGGAAATGGATCCTTGGTTGATTTTGGTCTTGTTTCTTACAACTTGGCCAACATGTATTGCCTTTGTAAAAACAGCATCTAATTTCTTACCGCAATGGCCTTCCTTTTCACTTTTTCTTTTGGAATCCTTAACTTGGCCTAAGATCTGGTCTTCACCGATGATCATGGATTCAAGTCCGGAAGTCATTCTGAATAAATGCAATACAGCATCATCACCATATTGGATTATGACATATTTGTTTTCACAATCCAAGTCCAAATCAATGCAATCATCAGTATAAAGGAAATACTCATATCTGTTGCATGTATTGATTTCAATATATTCTTTTATATCAATCTGTTCTTTTAAAGTAGAAAAAAGGTCTTTCAAATCTTTTGATACCTTTTCCATAGTCTCTATGTCCGCAAGTGTATGGTCTACGCGTATATTGATTATCAATTTTGATTCCCCTTTATTTAATGATATGTTGGAACTAATGATTGTTTATGATAAGTTAGAGTTAATTAGATTTTCTGCAAGCCTTTTAGCTTCATCCAATCTATTTTCCTTTAGGCAATTCCTTATCTCATCATTATCTAAGATAGTCTCAAGATATTCCCTTCTAATCTTTTGGTCATCTATTTTTTCCTTTAAAATCTTTCTTGCATGATCTTGGAGTTTTATCTCAAGGATATCTTCTTCTGTAATGATGCTTTGGATTTTTTTTCTAAGTTCTCTTGCCATTAATGGACTTTGCCCATTTGTGTAAATGGATATCTCTATATCATCTATCAAGAAACTTGTAGGCGCTATTATATTTCCTTTATCCGGTTTATCTGCTCTGTTTATTAATTTTCCTTGGCTGATGGATGCGATATATTCACATAGCTTTTCATCACCGCTTGCGGTAATCACTATGTCGCTCCATTTAACCATTTCATCAAGGTCTTTTAAAGGTGTTAAAATAGCTCCTTTTTTAGTTAACTCTTCATCAATTGAATTTCCAGCTAATATTACATTGGCTCCTTTATCTAAAAAACGATGAGCTCTTCTTGTAGCTACTTCTCCAGTGCCTAAAATAAAGACATTCTTGTTTTTCACTTCAAAGAAAAGAGAAGTCAATCCCATATTATCACATCATTTTTTCAGTTCAATTGATTTTGCATCTGATTTTCACATCTATTCTCATAGCTATTTTTTCAGATGGTATATATATTAAAACTTATTTTTGTTCTAATTGTTTTAATTTAAGTAATTTTACAGCCATTCTTAAGTCATTGTTACAGTCTGCAAGCACTTTTTCAGCTTCAGCTTCACTAATTTCAAAGGTTTGTGAAAGTGCAAAAACTGCTTCATTTGAGGTAGGTGGTGTTCCTGCAGCAAGAATTACTTCAGATAATTGCTTTTTCAAATCCATGTATTCCTCTTCACTCATGCCGATTTGATTTAAGGTCATGTCTCTTAAAGGACAAGGCTTTGAAGTTTTACAGCACCATACAAGTGAGCCGAAACAGGTTGCAGGGCCTTCCCCTAATCTAGTTTCTCTAGCAAATTTTTGCTTAATGTCCAAGAATTCTTGAGGAGTCAATCCAACCTCCTTTAAAGCTCCCATAATAGGGCAAGGTTTTACAGGAGGACAACAGAATGCGAGTCCTCTTACATCTCCTCCTCTACAAATATGTGACGGTGAATTTTCCCATGCCATAGTTTTTCCTCTAATTAGTAAATAATAAATATAAAATGTTTTTAGTTCTTTTAATCATTTAATCATTTTTTAATTATTGAACTCATGTGATATAAATTAAATTAAAAAATTAATTATTTAATTTAATAATTAATTTATAATTAATATAACATAATTAATATAACATTAATAATTTTGTTTGTTTATATTAATATAATTTTTTAATTATAATTGAGAATCTTTAAAAATAGTTGCATAATATTGTTATGAATCTTAAACTGTAATCTACAGAAAAATAGTTAAAAATAGTTAAAAATATAAAAAATTAAAAAATATAAAAAATTAAAAGATAGAATAAAAAATAAAAAAAAGAAAAGAAAAAGATTAGTGATCTTTAATCATGTCTGCTTTTTCTTCACCAGTTAATTCTGCAACGATTTCTTCTGGAGTTCCAGTACTTAGGAGTTTTCCTCCTCTCATTAAGCTTGCCTTGTCACAAACATCCAATACGAAATCCATATCGTGAGAAATGATTACAAAGGTTTGGTCTAATTCGTCTCTTGCCTTTAAGATGGAATTGGTTACAATGATTCTTGTGACTGGGTCCATAGTACCTGTTGGTTCATCCAATACGACAATGTTAGGCTCTTTGATGAGAACTTGTGCAAGAGCTACTCTGTGTCTTTCCCCTCCACTTAACTCGTCTTGCCATTTAGTTAGCATGCTCATGGATTTTTCCTTTTCAAATCCTACAGTTTCAAGAATATGTGCTGCCTTGATTTTTGCAAATTCTGCAGGCAAGTTCAAACTGATAGCATCAGTTAAGTTACCTAAAATGTCTCTATGAGGGTATAAGGAGTATTCTTGGTGTAATAAACCTAAGTATGGAGTTACACGGCCTCTGTTTAATGGACCTGGTTTTTTCATGTCAATCCAGTCATCACCTAATCTTATTTCAAGTTCTCCACTACTTGGTTCGGTTAAACCAATCATCATTCTGGTTAAAGTGGTTTTTCCAGATCCACTGAGACCTACAATACCGTAGATTTCTCCTTTATTGATTGTTAAACTTACACCATCTACAGCTTTGACCACTCCTCTTTCAATTGAATAGTAATGCTTTTTAATGTCTTTAACTCTAATGATCTCTTCTGTGTGTTCAACTCTTTCCACTTGTTCAGCTTGAGGAACAGTTTCCAAGAATTTCGGAACGATTTCATCTGGACAGCCATGTTCAATTATTTCTCCATTATCTAGCCGAATTGCATCATCTGCCAATTGGTTCATAACTTCTGGCCAGTGAGAAGTGATAACCATACTGATTCCTTCTTCTTTTACACCATGGATCAAAGTTTGGTGAAGTTTTTCAGCAGTTTGTGGGTCTAATGTACCTGTTGGTTCGTCTGCTAGGAGTAACATAGGATTTTTAGCCAATTGTCTTGCAAGTACAACTCTTTGTTTTTCTCCTCCACTTAAGTCACGTGCAACGTGGGTTACTCTGTGACTCATTTGAACCATTTCCAATAAGTCAATAGCGTTGTAGATATTCTCTTCTTCGTATCTGCCTTCGTCACCCATTGCATTCAATACGTTTTCAATTACGCTTTGTTCATCGTACAATGCAAAGTTTCTTTGGAGCATAATGGAAATTCTTCTTCTGATTGCTGCCTTTTCCAATCTGTCTGCATTCCAGAAATCGATTTCCTTTGCTTTCAATTCAGCTCCACATTCTGGACATTTTTCACCAGCCTTTGAAGCAGGTTCAACATGCAAGCATTTTTCATTTTCACATATTGCCAAATTAAAGAGCACTTGCCCACTGTCTGGAGCATATTCTTTTGTACCTCTTAGCATGTTGATTAAAACAGATTTTCCACTACCACTTCTACCGAGAATACCTAATGTAGAACCTTCTTCTATTGTTAAGTTAATATCTTTAAGAACTTGTTCTCCATTAAATGACTTATTAATATTTTTTAAAGTTATGAAAGACATAAGCCCACCTTGATAATTAGTTGAATTATGATTTTTAATTTTTTTAATTTATTACATTTTAATTATTATAATATATTAATCTTGATTTCATATCAAATATTAATTTATTAAATTATATGTATATTATTTATAAACGATATTATTAATATAAATTTTGATATTTTTTCATAGTTTTTATGAATTTATTTTTATTTCATTTTTTATTTTTGCTCTTTGAAATTGGATCCGCATAGAGGGGTTCCACATTCAGGACATTTTATATTTCGACATGGGAATCCTCTAATCTTTGGTGCAGTATAGCCACATTTCGGGCATTCACATGCTTTTGATGGTCCTCTTCCACTTCCAGGCCCTCCAAAAGATTTTCGTTCATTTAGAGGAAACTTATCAGCTTCTGGCATATTGTATATTTGTGGATTTTCTATTGGATTAGCATTTGGATAATTCTTATCTGCACCATCTTTAACTATCTCAATATTTTCAGATTTGCAGTCTGGACAGTTAGTGTATTCTTTTTTTGGATTATTCCATTGGAATCCACAATCTTTACAAACATACATCTTATCATCCATATAATAATTTTCATTATTTATCTCTATTTTTTTACCTTCAATCAAAGACATTGCTGTCTTTTTTCTTGCAGAGTTAATGATTCTGTGGAATGTTGGTTGTGAGATTCCCATCAATTCTGCTGCTTCTTTCTGTTTTATATTGTGATAATCCCCTAACCTGATTGCTTCAAATTCATCAAGATTCATTTGGATTGCCTCTTGATCATCTTCCAAAACATCTCCATGTTTCAAGCAAGTGTAATCAGGCTGTTTAACAATTCTTCTCTCTATTTTCGGCCTAACCATTAATTCTCTCCTTAAATCTTTTCCTTAATGAATATATTAATGAGATTTTAAGAATCTCATTATGAATATATATTTATTATGAATATATATTCATAACATTTAATATATATTTTATCTTTTTATTCTAAAGCTTGAAAAACAGAATTAAAATAGTAATATAATATGATTATGAAATTATGAAGATAAAATTATGAAGAAAAAATTATGATAATAAATAAATGGTAATATGTGATGATAATGAGGAATTAAGAAATAAGAAATAAGAAATAAAAAATAAAAAAGAAATATGAAATCTTTTCAAAAATAATTTTAAATAGGAAAAATAAAAGATTAATTAGTTTTGTAAAAAAACAATAATTGGCTAAGAGGTATTTTATGAATAATTTTGTTAAAAAGTGGACTGAATCCAGTCTAATATTAAAGATAATCATTGGTTTAGTCATAGGTATTGTTTTAGGACTTACAGTTCCCCAATATGATATGATTGGCCTTCCAGGAGAATTATTTGTAGATGCTTTAAAAGCCATTGCTCCAATTCTTGTTTTTCTATTGGTCGGTTCTGCCTTATCAAAAACTGATGGTGGAATAGCAAACAAATTTAAAAAAATAATCTGCTTATTCTTTTTTTCAACTTTCATAGCATCATTGGTTGCAGTTATTGGAAGCTTTCTGTTTCCAGTAGGCATGACACTTACTGAAGCAAGTTCCCTATCTCCTCCTGAGGATTAGGGGAAATTGTAAGCAATCTTCTGCATAATATTTTTTCAAATCCTTTGGTTTGCCTGTCACAAGGTGATTATTTGGGAATCTTATTCTGGGCATTTGTTATAGGTATTGCCTTAAGGAAAGTTGCTAGTGAAAATACTAAGGAATTGCTTATCGATTTTTCAGATGCATTAACTATGGTTGTAGTTGGAATTATACAATTTGCTCCTATCGGTATCATGTCTCTTGTATTCACTGCAGTTTCTCAAAATGGTTTAAGCATATTCATTGAATATGGGGAGTTAATATTATTGCTTGTTGCTTGCATGGCCTTTACCGCTTTGATTGTATATCCTCTCATTGTGGCCATTATCTTAAGGCGTAATCCTTATCCTCTTCTTTACATTTGCTTAAAGGAAAGTTCTATCACTGCATTCTTTACAAGAAGTTCCGCAGCAAACATTCCTGTAAACATGATCCTTTGTGAAAAGCTTGGTCTTGATGAGGATCTCTATTCAATCAGCATTCCTTTAGGGTCTACATTGAATACCGGTGGCGCAGCAATCACCATTACAATAATGACTTTGGCGGTGTGCAATACATTAGGAATAGCTGTGGATATACCTACCACTATTCTATTATGCATTGTTTCTACATTTGGTGCATTTGGAGCTTCAGGTGTTGTTGGAGGTTCCCTATTGCTTATTCCGATGGCTTGTTCATTATTTGGAATACCTTCAGACATTTCCCTTCAAGCCATTTCAGTAGGATTTATCATTGGTGTAATTCAAGATTCCTTTGAAACTGCCCTCAATTCAAGTTCTGATCCTTTATTCACTGCAACAGTTGATTATTATGAGAGAGCAAAAAGGGGAGAGCCTGTTAACTTTTTAGGAGAATTTGCTAAAAAAGAGAATGATGGTTAAGTGTGATGGCCATATTTCATTCTTCAAATATTAAAAATATATAAAATAAAAAATATTAAATTTTAATTTCATTCAAATCAAAATTTAATTTTCCACTAATGGCAGCTCTAGCAATTGATATGCCATTTGCTCCCGCATTTAACATTTTTTCTGCTTGAGCAATGGAATTGATTGAGTTGTTTCCAATGATGTAAATATTAGTGTGGTCTGCTATTTGTTTTATTAAATCAAAATCAGCGTCTCTAACTCCTTTTTTCATAGCATCAATGTGTAAATAGTCTACTCCACAATCTTCTGCCAATTGAGCAATAGCTAAATTGTCAACACCTTCAACATTTGCTCTCATTTTCATTGAAACTTTTGATTTTGATTTTTTGACAACTTCTTTTACATAATCTTCCAAGTCTTGTCTCAGCAGCATGCTTTGTCCACAGCCAACTGCTACAAGCTCTTCCTGTCTGCAATGGCAATTGATTTCGATAATGTCTAAATTTTTTATTTTGCTGATTTCAATTAGCGGATCTGGAGTGGTTCCTCTTAAGTTTGCACTGACTTTCACATCAAAACTATCTTTAATTGTGTTAACTTCATTTTCAATTACCTCATAGATTTCTTCTTTAGGGTAATTGAACTCTTTCCTGCCTCTTGCTATAATCTTTTCACAGGCTTCTATTGACTCATTATCTGTATTGTATCCTCCAATAGTGACTGTATCAAATCCATAAGGAATCAGTTTCATAGCAAATTCTGCATTTGTTATTCCTGCCATAGGCGCAAGTACTTTAATGTTAACACTTCCTTAAATAGTTCAGATTAAATAATTTTCTTAAAAATAGCTAAAAAATTTAAAATAAAAAAGGAAAATAAAAAGAAAAGTCAAATTAAGTGAAAATAAGATGGTATTTAAAGTTCTTCAATTACATGTATCCAATCTTTATTATTTCCTTCACGAATTATTTCAAGTCCTATGTCTGCCATATATGCGGCATCTTCCATATTGTCTGCTCTGCCGATACCTGCTTTCAATCCAATTCCAATTTCCTCTTTAATGTCAATAAGGATTTGGGTGAGGTCTTCTTCACTTAAGCCATTACAAGGGGACATGAAGTTGTCTCCACCAATGAAGAACAGTAATGCTCCTTTATCTCTGAGTTTAGTCATTAAGTAATGTTGAGCTTTGTTTACCATAAAGCTTGTATCAAAAGCAGATTCGATATCAGTTAAGGTTTCAGTAACGCTGTTTATATCGATATGTGCAGCTTGTACGAAGCTGTCTTCTGGGTTTTCAATTAAATTGTTTATTGCTAGTATTTCTTTTCTTCCAGAAGATTGGGCTCCACCTTCTTTTTGAAGTGCAATGGTTGCTAATCTTTGAGCTTCGTGTGCAGTTTCTGCTGCCCCTACACCCATACTGATTGTAATAGGGTATCTGTTTCTAATGGATCTTTGAATTCTCATATGGTCCTCTTCATTAAGACCGTTTGTGACTGCAAGTAAATTATCAAATCTTGTAAAGAACACTAAACCTTTTTTAGCAGCTATTTGTCTTTGCACATCTGCAAAAAGTTCCGCTTGCAAGATTTGAAGGTCAGATTCTGTACGTGGTCTTGGAGTTACTGTCCATGGACCATAATTATCGATTTGTATCAAAGTCATTTGTATCATATATTTTCACCTAATAGTAATATATTTAGTTATAACTAAATTAGTATTTAAACTTTAAGCATTTAATTATTAATTTTCTTAAAAAATCTTTTATTTTTAATAATTTTTAGTTGTTTTTTATTAATAATCAATTTTTTTATTTTATCAAATAATTTTTAATAATTTGATAAATAATTTTTAGTAGTTTTAAAACAGTTTTGAAAATTTTTTATTCTAAAATAATTTTTGCAAGATTGATCTTATCTTCAATTGTTTTCATGAAAGTATTGGTTACGATGACATTTGGAATGATTTCTTCAATCTCTTCTTTAAACTCTTCGTCTTGATTATCAATCACCAATGTGTTTAGGAATGATTTATAAAGTTCTGCGACTCCTTTGGAAGAGGTTTCATATCCAAATGCATTCATGAATTGCCCAGCAGGTCCACTGAATGCGGATTTGCCTACAAATGGTGAAACTGCAATCACCTCTTTTTCTTTAAGGGCATCTTCAACCCCATCTATTGAAATGATTGGTCTTATTGAAGTGATTGGATTTGACGGTCCAAAAATAACTTTATCGCATTTTTCAATTGATTCAATCAGTTTTGGGCTAGGGCTCACATTAGCATATTTCACTTCAAGGACTTCACAGTTGCATTGGTATTTAATTAAAAAGTCATGGAACTCAATCTCACCATGCTCTTTAGTGACTATGCTTATTTCAGATTCCTCATCGCTCATTGGAATTATTCTTGCCTTAATTCCTAACTTGTCCTTTTGGAGTTCAACAATATCGGATAATGCCCAACCTTCCTCAAGCAAAATGGCTTTTTGAAGTTTGGTTGCCCTATCCTTATCTCCTAATCTGAGCAATTCAGTAGTTCCCATTTCAATCAGCTGTTCTCTAACAATGAATGTGTCCCCTTTAATGCCATACCAGAACTCCTCATCAATCATATCTGCAAAGGTATACATCACGGTATCGATATCCGCTGCGATATACCCTCTGGACATATATAAATTTTCCACGGTATTGACTACGACGGTAATTTCCTCTTCAGGATAAATTTCCTTTATTCCTTGAATCAGTTTTGGAGTTCCAGTGCCTCCAGAAAAAACAGTTATCATGATTTTCACTCTTTTTATCTTTTTTGCGATAGGATTTTTATATTTTTTAATCATTTAAATTTAATCATTATAAAATTTTTAAATATTATTAATTTCTTATCATTAAAATTTTTAATAATTTTTTTTATTAATAGAATTTTTAATAATTTTTAACTTTAAAATTCTTCCTTTAATGGACTTCCACATTGAGGACATGGAGTTTTCTCAGAAATTACTAAAGACATTTCACTATTGCAATTAGGGCAATTGTTGTTTTCAAGAATGTTTCGTCTATCTTTGTAAAATGTCTTTTTAAAATCAAAAAATAGTATTTTAAATGTTTTTTCATTAGTATTCTTTGAAATTTCTTTAGTCAGTATTTTTTCAATCTCTTCTTGAGTGAAAAGCTCATTGTCTTCTGGAACATAACTTTTAATTAATTCATTGCAATTTGGACAATAGTTTTCATAAAGGAAACCTGAAATTAAGGATTTAGTCATTTTATCCGAATTTTCCTTATTGTGACTGTCTTCAATAAGTTCTAAATGATTGCTGTCATCTTTTTTGTCTTTAGAATAGAAATCAAAAATGGATTCCAAATCATCCAAATCAGTATCTAAATAGAATATTAAATTCTTATCTAAAAATGAAAAATCACAGTTTTCACATTTAAAATTAATTTCCACCATATTCAACACTCATTAAAGGTCAGCACTCAGAAATATTTAACACTCAAAAAGAAAATCAATATTTGCATATAATGTAATATTATTATCTATTTTCTAAACACATCAAACTCTTTAGGTCTAAGCAATGGCTTGATTCCAGTTTCAGTGTCTCTAAGATGGTCAAATGCATCAAATCCTCTAATCAACACGATAGGAATTCCTTCATTCGCTTGGCCCATCAATAATGATGCAGCAGCTGCAAGCTCGTCTGCGGTTGCAACTTCAGTTGTCTCAAGAGCTCTGCCGAATAGGTCCTCTTCACCGATTCTTACCCAAAGAGGTTTGATTCCAGAGCAACCGATAGCGGTTCCAATTGCACCTACTCTAAATGCTCTTCCTTGAGTGTCTGTAATGATCACTGCAATTTCCTTATCGGTTTTTTCTTCCAAGTACTCTCTTATTTCCTTTGCAGATTTGTCAGGATTTTCAGGCATTGGGGTTGCTAACCCCTCTTCCACATTGGATTCATCGATTCCAGAGTTCGCACAAACAAATCCATGTTTGGTTTTAGTTACAATGAAATTAGGCCCAACCGCAACGATTTCATTTGATTCCTGTAAAATAGCTTCAACGAGTTTTGGATCTTTTTTGCATTTTTCTGCAATTTTAATTGTTTCTTCACTTGGCTCAAGTTCATCAATTTTAATGTAGTTTCCTTCAGCCTTTGAAATCAATGTTTCAGCAATCAGCAAAATGTCTCCATCTTCAAGAGCAATATTCTCCTTTCCCAAATCCTCTTCAATTATCTTAGCGATATTATCTCCTTTTTTAACTAAAGGAATTTCTTTCAATCCATATAATTTTAAAGTCATAATTAAATTTTATATTAATGAAATATAAAAAACTATTGATATTTGAAGGGGTTTATTTTCTATGGTTTTAATTAAAAATTTAAAATAATGCTTTATTTTTTTAAAAAATTAACAATATGCTTTTATATTAAAAATAATAAATTTATAATTAGTATGATTAATAATCATTTTTAGTATTAATTGATTGATTGTAATTAACTTATCAATTATTATTGATTCATTAATTTTTAATTAAATTCTTTAGAGGATATTATGATTATAGAAGGTCTTATTAATGGATTTGACATGATTATGGAGATGCTCCAAAGTGGGGGAGTTATCACTTATATAATTCTCTTGCTTGGTATCTATGGTCTGTTAATATCTATAAGAAAGATATTTTACCTTAGAAAAATAAGTAAAATTGATGCTACAGAGATTATGGGGACTATTACCTCATCTATGGAACAAGGGGGAGCTATTGAAGCTTTAAAGAATATCAGCCACTATAAGAATCCTGTTTCAAGAATAATGTCTGAAGCGTTGAAAATAGGTTATAAAAACAAAATAGAAGTGGAAGAAAGTATGGAGCAGATTTTCATTGTAGAGCTCTCAAAGATGACCAATGGGATTAGTGCTTTAAAGACCATTATCGAGCTTGCTCCATTTTTAGGATTGATCGGTACTGTTTTGGGTATTTGGATGACCTTTAAGAATTTAGGTGTTAATCCGGATGCCGCTGCTATGGCAGAAGGTATTTACATTGCTCTTATCACCACTATTGCAGGATTGACTGTAGCTATTGTTCTTATGCCTTTATACACTTATATCAAAGGTTTAATTGATGCGGAAATGGATAAGATTGAATTAGCCACTAAAATGACTAATTGGAGCTATGCTGTAATTAAAATCAGAGTTTATGAAAAATTGCCTTGTGTAGTTGAAGCACTTCAGGAAGCAGAGGGTATTGTTAGCGTAAAGGAAATCTCTGATCCTTATTCAAATATTCAGATTTCATTTAAGCCAAGTATGCTTGAAAAGAGTATAAGCAATATCATATTGGAAAAATGTGATGTAAAATCTGAAATCACTGAAAGTAAATTAAGACAATAATCAAGGGGCTGTTAAATTGGCAATTGACATTAAGCGTCATAAGGAAAAGATGAATCGGGATGAACCTGAAATCAAGTTAGTTCCTTTTATTGACATTTTATTTACTTTACTTATCTTTTTAGTAGTGACCAGTACTTTCGGAGCTGCATCTGTTACAGGTGATGACACAGGAACCGGTACTGGAAAGCCAAACATGACTGACACTACTGGTGATGCGGAGTATTATCTGTTGCCTGTTGCAGGACTTCAGAAAGTTGTTGTAAATGGCGTAGATATGTCTTCTGAGATAAGAGGAAATGCTATCGGTGTTCATGCAAGAGTGCTTGACCAAGGGGATGTTCAGATTAAAACGAGTGAACATGCGATATATATTCAAGCGCCTTCTGGAATGAGCCCTCAAGAGGCAGTTCATAAGCCAGAATGATTTCAAATTTCATTAAATTATTTTAATTTTTTTAATATTTTCAATTTTCATATTTTAATGCTTTTTTAAAATATGATTTTTTTATTTTATAATTTTCAATTTTTTAATTTCTAAATTTATTAATTTTTAAATTTCAAATTAATTAATTTTCAAATTTCTAAATTTATTAATTAATAAATCTTACACATAGTTAATTTGGGGTAAAAGAATGTACTTAGGAAGAATTATTTCAGCAGGAAAAACAGAAGATGGAAAACCATATGTTGCTTATAGGGTTTCAAGCAGATCTTTTCCAAACAGACAAGTCAAGGTTCTTGAAGATGAAGCGGCTATCATTCCAAAGGAAGGATTTGAAACAGATATTTTCAAAAACTCTTATATAGCTTACGATTGCGTAAAGACTGTAGGTGACATTGCAATTATTTCAAACGGTTCACAAACCAATCCTATTGCAGATAAGATAGCTATTGGAATGAACATTAGGGATGCAATGGCTTATTCATTAATCACTATGGATTATGAAAAGGATGATTACAACACTCCAAGAATTGCTGCAGTAGTTAAAGGAAACGAAGATGATTTTGAAGCTTATATTGGTATTGTAACTGACAGTAAAGTCTTAGTTGAAAAAATAGAGGATGGTAAAGCCCAATTCATTTCAACTTATGAGAAAAACACACCTGAAGATGTTGTTTTCTCTGCAGAAACTCCTGATGATGCATGTAAGTTCATTTTCGATGAAGGTGCATTTGCTGAATTTGAAAATCCTGTTTCTTCAGTTGCAGCAATATTTGATGGAAAATGGAAAATCGCTGGATTCAATCCAGAATAAATCCCCAAGCTTTTTAGCCTTCGGCTAAAAACCTTGACCAAAATTCTTTCCAATTTATTTAGGTAAATTGGATTTTTTTTATTTTTATATTTTTTTTTTTTTTATTGAAAAATTTTAGTTTAACTTATTCTAATTTTTCAGCCTCTTCGGCTTCTTTTATTTTCTGGACTGTTCCCCAACTTCTTCTAACGAAATCTGGCATTTCATCATATTTAAATTTCTTCAAGAAGTTTTTGGTTTTTGGATCGCTTGGATAACCTGAACCGATTCCATCTCTGTCCTTGGTGGACCTGATGTACTGCTTATTTATTTCTTCAATAATCATATCCCTTTTTGTTTTTGCAATGATTGAAGCTGCTCCAACTGCAAGATAGTTATCATCTGCCTTATGTTCTGCAATGACCTCACAGCTATGGCCTACATATTCTTCCATTTCTTCCTGAAGTCTTCCTTCCTTCACATCCAAAGCGTCTATGATGATTCTATCTGCTCGAAGAGTATTTATGATTTTTTTCATGGCTAATTTTTCTATTTGATTAAGATTAATTCCTTTTGCTCTTAAAGTGTCAATATCCTTAGCAGTAATCACCACTGTTTCATAATCGAACATTTTAGTTAACTTACGATATAGGACCGCTCTTCTGTTAGGAGTTAATCTTTTAGAATCTTTCACGCCCATTCTTTCAATGATCTTTTCTTTTTTCTCAGGTATTACAATACCTGCCATAACCATAGGGCCTAATACAGGACCTCTTCCCGCTTCATCTAATCCTAGTGTATCCATATTATTAAATCCAGTTTTATTATTTAAATAGTTTAGTCTTTTTTTAAAAAGGGCTAAATTTTTATTAAAGTGTTTAGTTTAATAAAAAGGTTTAGTTTTATTAAAGTGTTTAGTTTTTATAAAATGAGTTATAGTTTGATAGAAGTAAGTATTGGTGTGGTTTTTGGTGTTAAAAGGAATATTATGGATTGTAAAGACAATCCATAGTATTATACGTATTAATTAACGCTTGAAATTGTTTAAATTTATTTCATAGCTTTTAAACGTACTTCCGGTTCTAAAGCTAATGGCTCAGCAGCTACGATTGCAGTTCCTTTAGCGACTACGGTCATAGGGTCATCAGAAATTTGAATCGGAATGTCTGATTCATCGTAAATTCTTTCTTTGAGACCTCTTAATCTGGAACTTCCACCTACTGCTACAGTATTTTTGTAAACTCCCATCATCAATTCTGCAGGTAATCTTTCTAAGATAATGTTTAATCCGCCAACAACTGCTTGAATGATTGGTTCTACTGCATCTGCAACTAACATTGAATCAATTACAACTTTTTTAGGTCTGTTAGTTTCTAAGGATTTACCAATAACTTCATAGCTTAAGTTTTCAAATTCTTCACTGCAATGGATCATTCCAATTTCCATTTTTGCAGCTTCTGCATCGTGAATGCTTATTGCAACATTGTATTTTTCCGCAACCAATTCAACGATTCTATTGTCAATATCGTCTCCACCGACTCTTACGGTTTCAATATCGTTTATTCCACCAAGGGAAATAACAACTAAATCAGTGGATCCTGCACCAATGTCGATTACCATGGTTCCATTTGGTTCTGCAATAGGCAATCCAGCTCCAATAGCTGCAGCTAAACCTTCACTGACTACTAAAACGTATTCAGCACCAGCTTTTCTACCTATCTCTTCAGCGGCATTCTTTTCCACTTCAGAAGCGTCTCCAGGAATTCCAATGACAATTCTTCCTACAGTTTCTCCTTCGTTAATACCGATTTCCATAGCTCTAATGAGTAATGCTTGTGCTTGGGCAACGTTTTCGATTACTCCTTTTTTAAGTGGCCTAACTGCAACGATGTCCTCTGGAGTTCTGCCTAACATTTTTTTAGCTTCTTCTCCGACAGCAAGTACTGCAGAAGGATCATCTTTCTTAACAGCAACTACAGAAGGAATTTGGTATAAGTCAAATTTATCTCCTGATGGTTTTGCGATTACGGTGTTTAAGGTACCTAAATCAATACCTAAACTATTCTTAACAACTCTGGTTGGTTCAATTTCAATAGCGTCTTCATTTCCGAAAATACTCAAAGTTATTCCTCCATTAATAAAATGAAATTAAATTATTTAATTAATCTTTTAATAAATCATTTAATAAATATTTTAATAAATTATTTAATAAATCATTTAAAAAATATTTTAATTAATCATTTAATTGATCTTATTTTTTCATTAATCAAAATACGTTTTTGAATTGACATATTCAATCAATATAAATTCAGTTAATATATTCAAAAACTAATTGATTAATGTTTATAACATTAATTATTTATAATTTTTATTAATAATAAGTTTTTGTATAAAAATATGAATAATTCTAAAAATTATTTAAAAATAGTCTTAAAAATGAAGATTTAAATTAGCAAGGAGCATTAAAAAGATAAATTATTCTTGGGGATTATTTTCTTGTGGTTTTGCAGTGTTGTCTTGCTGATTATTTTCTTCTGGATCGTTTTTTGAGGCATTGCTTTCTTTTTGAGCTTCTACTTGATTTTCACTATCCTCAACAATCCTTTGCTTTTCTTTATCTTGGATTGTTTTCTTTAAGTCAATTCCAAATAAACTATTGTTTTGGCTGATTTCCTTAACGCGTTCAATGTTTTCTTCATCTATTACGGAAACTAGGATTGCAGACAATACAGCATCGCTCATGTCAAGTATTGGTGTCACTGTATTCCTTAAGAATGATGGCAATTTAAAGCGTGTATTGAGTTCCGCCTTGATGAAACTGCTTGTATGATCTTCAGCTAAAATGTTTATTTTTGTGTTCTGCCTATTTGTTTCTCCATTAAATGATTTCATGGACTCTTCAGGACCAACAATTACCAACAGATTAGGCATTTCATTTATATGAACATTAGTTATTTCTACAGATGCTCCTCCCTTCTCATTGCATCTGTTTCTAAGTTCACTGATTTTCAGTGCCTCTCCTTTTAGCATTATGCAATCAAATCTTTTTGAAGTGTACTTGTCTAAAATCTTAATGGATTCCCTAAATAAAATTTGAACTCTATCATTAGATGTGATTGCATTGTATGCTATATCATCAACTAATTTTTCATTTCCTGCGATGACACACCATACATGCTCATTATTCTCCCTTGAGGAAACCTTTGCAGCTCTTCGGAGAATTTGTATTCTGTCTTCAATCATATAATCACTAATAGAGTTAAATTAATTTTTGAATCAACTTTCCAGTTTGTAAAATCATTGGTTAAATCTTTGATTCCGTATTACTTTTTTTCAATTAAATATAATATTTTAATACTATACTATTTTAATATATTTCATTATTATAATATAAAATTTTGTTTTTAAGTAAGGAATTATTTTGATTTGTTTGGGTGGTTTTTTTAATTTAATTTCATTTAATTTCATTAGTTTTTTTTAGTTTTTTTTAGTTTTCTTTAATTTTATTTAATTTATCTTAGTTTGAATTTGGTTGAGAAATCGTATTTTTTCATTAAGTTTTTCAGTAATTATTTTTTAAAAAAAATTAAATATAAGATAATAGAATATATTAAATACTATTGAGTAATATTTAAATAATGGATTTAAAATAGTATTAATATAATATCTTAATGTATAATATTGTTTATTTTTTTAATGTAAAATTAAAATGAAATTATAAAATTGTTTCAGTTATGGAAAATTAGCCATCAATAGAAAATTTATTTTACAATAAAAAAATTCAATTCATTTAAAAAATTTACTTTATTTGAAAATATTTATTTTAATTAAAAATAGTAATTTGAGTTTATTTTTTCAAAATTACTTGAATTTTTTAATTAAATTACTTTTTACTAATGTATTGTTATTTTATATTGATTTAGAAAACAATTAATCGTTTTTTGAAAAAATTAATAAGGGAGTTTATTTAAAATATTATTTGGAGTCAAATTATGAGATTAAAAAGTGTAGGAATGGGATATTTTTTAGCCATTCCTGATGTCATTTCAATATTGAATTTGGTATTTGGATTTTTGGCTATTTTAATGGTTATTGATAATCATTTAACTTATGCATCATTGTGCATACTTGTTGCAGTTGTTTTTGACTCTGTAGATGGATGGGTTTCAAGAAAACTTAATCGTGACGATAAATTTGGTTTTGGAAAAAATATTGATTCTTTAGCGGATATTGTATCTTTTGGTCTTGCACCTTCAGTCATTTTATATTATATTGGCTTAGGAATATCTGACTGGGCAGGATACTTAATGGCTATTGTTGCTGTTTTAACCATGGTTTGTGGAATGTTAAGACTTGCCCGTTTCAATGTAATTTCAGATAAAATTAATTACCATGGATTCGTGGGATTCCCAATACCAGGTACAGCTATTATCATAGCAACTTATTACCTTAGCGGTTTATTTAACGTTGGTGTTGCTGCTATCTTAATGTTGTTTGCAGCTTATTTAATGATCAGTACAATCAGATATCCTAAAGTTGACAATTATTATGTAATTGGTTTTGGAGCATTAATGATGCTCTTGTTGATTTTACCTATTAATGTATCCATAGGTGCTGTAAATCTTCCAGCTTTAGTATTGTTTGTATTAGCATTGGTCTACATGTTTATGACATTCTTGGAGTTCTTCATTGATACCGAAGAAGCTTTAACTCCAGAAAATGTCAATAAGAATATTGGCCAGGTTAGAGAAATAACTGCTAATAGAATTAGCGTTTCCTTAAGTTCTGCAAAAGATGCTGTTAAATCTATGAAAGAATCTATCAACCAAGTTTCTTCTGGTGAAATTATTGGAGAAAGCAAAGCAGCAGAGGATGAAGGAAAGGAAGAAGAGGAAGAAAAATTATTAAACATCAGCACTGGTGAAGTGGAAGAAGAGTAAATTTATTAAATAATTTTATAATCAATTTTATTTAATAATTTTTTAAAATTTCATTTTTCACTTTTTATTTTTAATATTTTTTCTGTTTATCAATTCAATTCTTCTTTTTTTATTATTTTTATTTTTTTCAAGCTATTTTTACAAATTAAGTTAAAACTTACATAATTTCTTTTTTGAACCGATTTTTCTACTTATTTTATCTCATTCCATTCCAGGTTTGATAACTATGACTAATCGAAAAAATCGATTTAATTTGTTTAAGAATGATAAGTTTAAATTAAAATTAGAAAATTTAGGAGAAAAAGGAGAAAAAAATAAATCTAATTCCCAAACGAAGAAGAAAAAAGAGGATTCTTCACATTTTGCAAGTTTTGATTCAATCATTCCTGAAAGTTCACCATTAAAAAATAATTCCAATTCCAATTCAGATTCTGGATTTTATAATGATGAATTTAGGCCTAAAGATCAATTTAATAAATTTAATAAATTTAATAAATTTAATAAATTTAATCAATCCAATCAATCTAATCAATCTAATGTGGGCAATGATTTGGAAGGAGTTGATGAGAAATATGCAAGATATATCTATTCCCCCAATTCAGAAGGTTTAAATGGTTCTGATAATGAAGATTATAAAGTTCCTGATGATTTAAGTGATTTGAGAAAAGGAAAGAATGGAAGTTCCGGTAAGAAAACTCTTAAAAATGAGTTGTTACGATTCAAGACTAATCTATTGAATAAAAAGGATTCCTCAAAATCATCATTTGCCAAGATAACTGTTGTATTAGTAATTTTGGTATTGCTTTCATCAATATTCTATTTTTTTGTTTATCAGCCATTTCAGAATGAATTGAATTTAGAAAAAAATACTAAGTTAAATGAGCTGAATGCACTATATAAAGGTCCTTTGGAGATTAATGATAATGCTTACACTTTGGAAAATAGAATCAATCAGGCTTATGATATTGAGGAAATCAAGTCGATTGATGTTTTGAGATTCGCCACCAAGGATTGGAGAATATACCATAGCTCTAAAATTGTATCATGCAAGGATGATTTTGGTAGGGTGATGATGTCTTATGGTGAAAATAAGAATATCATAATGTCTGTTAAAGATGCAAATGATTTTGTAAAGGACAATGATGCTAAGATCTTATCAAATGTTCAATTTGAAAAGGTCAATACTGTTATTGTTCCCATTTCCCTTTCAAGGCTTCAAGCTACTGCAGGGCTGATTTCTGTCGGTTCTGTTGTTGATGTTTATTCATTAAGCGATAACGATTCAGACTATTCCTATGGCAATGAAGGGCTTGTTGAAGATGAAGGCTCTGGTGAAGATGAGGTAATGAGTAATAATCTAAGTTCCATTCCATCAAATGATACACTTAATGAGAGATTGGAAGAGAGTGAAAAAGATCCAATTGTAAGTGGCGCAACTGTTTTGGCAATATTGCGCTCTAAAGATAGCGGTTTGGTGGAAAGCACTGTTTCCAAATCAAAAACAGTAATTAAGGGAAATGAAACAATGCCTTTTGAAAACACAGTTTCTTATTCAAGTGATGTGGAAGAACTTCTCAAGTCATCAGTATTAAATTCAAGATCTGATAATAATGTTTTAGACTCTTATTTAATGAATTATGGTGTCAGATTATCAAATTTTGAGAGAATGTCTAATTTAGGGGACTTGGATTCTGAATACATTATTCTTTTGGAAGTCCCACAATCTGATGTTAATTTCATAATAAACAATATGGATAATTTGATTCTAACAATTCCTACAGATTTTGCACCTAATTGGGTTGTGAATGAGTTAAACGAGACATATTATGAGAATTTATATCAGAACCAATCTTTAGATTTCTTATAATCTATTTTGATATTTGGCCCAATTCGGATTTTTCAAAATCATTTAATCAATCGATTTCACTAATCTATTTTAGCAATTCTTTACAAGCCCATCAAATTGAATATTATAAATTTATTAAATATGAAAAATAGATAAAGGTATAGAATTAATATTTAAATTATTATGAAATTTTAGTTAAGATTAGTTTTTGTTGATGATTTTTATGGATATAAGAAAATATATAAAGCCTACAACAATTATTGTCATAATTGCTTTTTTAATTATAGGATTATATGCTTTAACTGAGGTTAATTACTTCTCATATAAACAGGTTGCAGAATCTAAGGATGTAAATGCATCAGTTGTATTGATTCAGTCCATAGGCGTTTTTGAGAAGATTAACAATGTTTCAATATCCCAAGGGGTTTATATTGATGAGACTTCCAATATTCCAACTAAGGGGGATACTGTTTTATATGGGCATAGGACCTTGCAAGGATCTCCGTTTTTACGTTTAGATTCTCTTAAAAAAGGAGATGTTGTCACTTTGGAATGGCCAGGAATAGGTGAAGTGAATTACACTGTCAAGGAATCTGAAATAATTGCACCGACCAATTTTTTAAATTTGAATGAAAGTCATGTGAATGATATTAATAGTCAGGAATTGTACCTGGTTACCTGTCATCCTATTGGCTCATCCGCTCAAAGGCTTGTTGTAATTGCAGAGTTAGACTCAATTAGCCCAATCAATGAAACAGTTTTAGAACAAAATCCTCAAGCTCATTGGGCATGGATAATAACTGCAGGATTCTTGATTCTAGGATTAATTGTATCTTACTTCACTCCAGCTGATGAGAGAAAAATCATCTTGGCAGTTGTTATAGCCATTACAATTGTTCTTGCATATTTCTGTATTTTCCCAATATCCTCACAGGTTTGGGCGGATCAATTAGGATGGCTAAATAGTTTGATGGGAGTAAATTAGCAGGACTGAATTAATTGATTTTTTAGAGGTATTTTATGGGCGCTAAAGAAGAATATTTTTCTAATATTTCAAATAGGGAAAGAGCAATATTTGAAGGGGCTATTAGTATGGGAGCCTTATTCCATCAATTTGTAGGGACTCCTTTCAATAAAACAAATATTGCAAGTTTAGAAAAAGCTATGGAGGAATCTTTCACCTTGCAGCCTTGCATTGAAAAGGTTGAAGTTTCCATTGATTTGGATAGATTGGATAATGCCATGACTGAATTTGAGTACACTTCATTAAGTGGGGATATGCTTGATGTGAAAATCTATTCAAAAGTTGTTGATGTTTTGGCAGTTATCAGGATTAAATTCATTGAAGAGCTAAATTATCCTTTAATGTTTGTTGAAGAGATTATTGAATAATCCGTCAATTCCATTATTCCTTCTTTTTTACTTTTTAATTATTTTTTATTTTCACTATTTTTTATTATTCTATTTTTTACTTTTTACTTATTTTTTATTTTCACTATTTTTTATTATTCTATTTTTTACTTTTTACTTATTTTTTATTTTTCAAATATTTGCACGATTATAAAATTTTAATTATTTTGTTTAATACACTAAATTATTTAAATAAATAAATCCATATATAATAATATTATGATTTATATCTTAAGGTAACAATAGAGATAAGGTATTTATTTTAATATGAAATAATTTTTTCAAACTATACAAAGAATGTGAGATGATTTAATGATTATTATAGATTCTAAGCTTTGTAAAGGATGCGATATTTGCATAGCTACTTGTCCTAAAAATGTCTATTCAAAATCTGATAAGGTAAACACAAAAAATGTGTACCTTCCTTTCCCTGAAAATGAGGAAGCTTGCACTAAATGTGGTTTATGTGAATTATCATGTCCTGATCAAGCTATTTATGTTGAAAAAGAGGTGGAATAAATGGTTGAAGAGCGTTTTGTTCAAGGTAATGAAGCTTGTGCATTAGGTGCAATAGCTGCAAACTGCAGATTCTTTGCAGGTTATCCAATTACTCCATCTACTGAAATTGCAGAACAAATGTCTATCTTGCTTCCAAAATATGGTGGCTCTTTTGTTCAAATGGAGGATGAAATTGCATCTGCAGGTGCTATCATTGGAGCTTCATGGAGTGGTATGAAAGCAATGACTGCCACTTCCGGTCCAGGTATTTCCTTAATGCAGGAAAATATCGGTTATGGGTTCATTACAGAAACTCCTATTGTAATTATCAATGTTCAAAGAGGTTCCCCATCCACTGGTCAACCTACCATGTCTGCTCAAGCGGATATTATGCAAGTTCGTTGGGGTTCTCATGGAGATTATGAACCTATTGCTTTAGCACCTTCATCTGTTCAGGAATTCTTTGATTTTACCATCAAGGCTTTTAATTTAGCTGAAGAGTACAGAGTTCCTGTAACTGTTCTTGCTGATGAAGTTGTAGGGCACATGAGAGAAAAATTGATAATTCCTGATGACATTGAAATTGTTACTCGTAAAAGACCTGAAAAGGCTGATGGCCAATACTTGCCATTTGATGCAGCCTGTGATGGAACCACCCCTATGCCTGCTTTTGGTGATGGATTCAATATTCATGTCACTGGACTCACTCACGATGAGAGAGGTTATCCAGACACTAACGATCCAGATACCCATACCAAATTGGTGGAAAGATTATGCAATAAGGTTTTAATGCACAGAAAAGATATATGTTCCGTTAAAAAGGAAAATTGTGAGGATGCTGATATTGTAATAGTTTCCTGTGGTTCACCATACCGTTCTGTTGGAGCTGCTATGAAAAGGGCAAGAGAAGAAGGCATAAAAGTAGGATCTCTTAAAATTGACACACCATGGCCTTTCCCTGAAGAGGAAATTGCTGAAATAGCTAAAACTGCAAGTGACATAATTGTTCCTGAAATGAATTTAGGGCAAATTGTTCATGAAGTTGAAAGGGCAGCACATGGTGAAGCTAATGTTCACTTGATTGGCAAGATTGGAGGAATCCTTCATAAGCCTGATGAAATTTATGATAAGATTAAGGAGATTAATGGATAGGTGGTAAAATGGTAGAAAAGGAAAGTCCATATAAGAAATATCTAAGAGAAGAAAGATTGCCACATATATTCTGTCCAGGCTGTGGAAACGGTACTGTTATGAGCACATTCTTTAGGGGCTTAGAGGGAACTGACATTGATTTTGAGAATGTCGCTATGGTTTCAGGTATCGGTTGCTCTTCAAGAATCCCTGGTTATGCAAAATGTGATTCACTTCACACAACTCACGGAAGAGCCTTAAGCTTTGCAACTGGTTTAAAGGTTGGAAACCCTGACTTGGATGTTGTTGTATTCACTGGTGATGGGGATGCTGCATCAATTGGTGGAAACCATTTGATTCATGCTGCGAGAAGAAACATTAATCTTACTGTAATCTGTATCAACAATAATATTTATGGTATGACCGGTGGTCAAATCAGTCCAACTTCACCTAAAGGAAGCTTTGGTACAACTGCACCTTACGGTTCAAGAGACATGCCTTTTAATTTGGCCGAACTTGTAAGTGCAGCTGGTGCGTCTTATGTTGCAAGATGGACCACCACCCATCCTATTCAATTATCCAAAGCTATTCAAAAAGGTTTGGAAAATGAAGGTTTCTCATTTATTGAAGTTGTTTCCCAATGTCCAACTTACTTTGGACGTAAAAATAAAATGAGAACCCCATTATCCATGTTCCAATGGATTAAGGAAAACAGCATTAATAAAAGAAGAGCAGAAAAGATGGATGAAGCTGAGTTGGAAGGAAAAATCATTGTTGGTGAATTTGCTAATAAGCCACATGCAGAATTAACTGCTAATATCAAGGCATTGGCTGAAGAGAATTCAGATAAGCCACTCGCTATTAAATCTGCATTTGAGGAGTTGGATTAAATGAGAACTGAAGTTCGTATAGCTGGTTTTGGTGGTCAAGGGGTAATTATGGCTGGTGTTATCATCGGTAAGGCCGCTTCACTCTTTGATAATAAAAATGCTGTTCAAACACAATCTTACGGTCCCGAAGCTCGTGGAGGGGCTTCAAGAACTGAAGTTGTTATTGATGATGACGAAATAGACTATCCTAAAGTAACCAGTCCAGACATTTTGGTTGCTATGTCTCATGAAGCTTTGATAAAATATATGGGAGATTTGAAGGATGAGGGAGTCTTGATTATAGACCCTGATATGATTGTTGAAGAAGAGATAGTTGATTTTGTTAAAGATCATAAGATCAAGCTTTACAGAGCCCCAGCAACTAAAACTGCAACTGAAGATGTTGGACTTAGAATCGTTGCAAACATTGTAATGATTGGTGCAATCGTAAAGGTAACTGAAGTCGTTTCAGTTGATGCGGCAAAACAAGCTATTTTAGATAGTGTACCTAAAGGTACTGAAGATAAGAATATTCAAGCATTTGAAGCAGGATATGCTTTGCTTTAAATATTTTTATCATTTTCTTTTTTTTAACATTTCAAATCATTTTAACTTTTTTCCATTATTTTTATTAGTTAAATTATTTCCATTATTTTTATTAGTTGCATTATTTCTATTATTTCTATTATTTTTATTATTTCCATCATATTATTCCCATTATTCCATCATCATTATCATTTCTATTATTTTTATAGTTTCTATTAACTTTTTAATTTTTTAATTTAATTTTCACTATTTTTTATAAATAATTTTAATAATAAGAAATAACATATTATATTATGTTTAAGATAATACATCAGTTCTATTGCAATATATTTATAATATATTTACAAAAATTTTTCATAGGACATTTATCTTTTTAATTTATTTTAATATTCATAAGTATTTTTAAAATTCATCTAATTTTCATGCTTATTAAATAAGAGTGAGAAAAATGAAGTTTTTTGAACATAGTGCAAAAAAAGTTTTTGAAAGTGAAGGAATTAAAATTTTAGAGGGGCATGTTGTATACTCTCCTGAAGAGGCAATGGAAGTTGCTACTGAATTTGGCAGACCTATTGTATTGAAATCTCAAGTTTTAGTTGGTGGAAGAGGTAAAGCAGGAGGTATTAAGTTTGCAGATAACCCTGGTGAAGCATTCGAAATAGCTAATGACTTATTAAAGTTAGAGATTAAAGGTGAGGAAGTAAAACACTTGCTTATTGAAGAAAAAGCAAATATCAAAAAGGAATTTTTCTTAAGTGTTTCAAATGACAGAGCTAATAAAACTCCAATCATTATGGCAAGTGCTGAAGGTGGAGTGGAAATTGAAGAATTGGCTAAGACTTCACCTGAAAAAATTATCAGATATAATGTAGACCCATTAAAAGAGTTCTTACCTTATGAAGCTCGTGAAATCGCTCGTAAAATGGGCGTGGGCTCTGAATTGATGTCTCAAATTGGTGCTATCATATGGAAGCTCTATAATGTTTACGATAAGTACGATGCAGAAATTGCAGAAATAAATCCTCTTATACTAACCGATGATGGATTGATTGCTGCTGATGCAAAATTGGAAATTGAAAACGATGCATTGTTCCGTCATCAAGATCAAGTAAGGCAAAACAGATTCAAGAAAAAGGATTTCGCTTTTGTGAAGCTTGATGGTGACATTGCGGTTATTGGAAATGGTGCAGGATTGACATTAACAGGTATGGATATGGTTACATTATTCGGTGGAAAACCTGCAACTTTCTTGGATATTGGTGGTGGAGCATCTGACGAATCCATTAAAAAAGCTTTAAACTTAGTTTTAAATTACCCTCCTGTAAAAGTGGTATTCCTTAATGTTTTAGGTGGTATTACCAGAGCGGATGATGTAGCAAGAGGTGTAATCGCAGCTTTAGAAGATAACAAATGGGATGTAAACATTGTAACAAGACTTACTGGTACAAATGAAGAGGAAGGTCAAAGATTACTTGAAGAAGCAGGCATTCCTTATGAAATCTCATTAGAAGAAGCTGCTAAGAAAGCAGTTGCAATGTGTGAAGAGATTAAAGCAAAAGAAGCAGCTAAATAGCTACGCTTCTAATTTTTCTTTTTTTAACTTTTTTAATTTTTTTAATTTTTTTTCAATTTTTATAACTTCAATTTTTTAATAAAACTTTTTTTTAACTTTTTTTTAATATATTTAAGTTTTTTTTTTTAATTTTTTTAATTTTAATTT
>SUTG01000016.1:10000-37473 GCA_015063035.1 Methanobrevibacter olleyae | reverse complement strand
AAAAAAAAAAAAAAAAAAAAAAAAAAAAAAAAAAAAAAAAAATCTAAAAATGCTAATAAAAATACTAAAAAAATAAAAAAAAGAAAGTTAAATAAAATTTATTTAACTGATAAACTGTTATAAGCCTCTTGAGCTATTTTTAAATCGTCTTTTGCGAGTTTTAATCTTTTATCAACTTCAGAAGCCGGTTTACCCATAGATAATGCACTTTCAACATCACTTATATCGTTTTTAACTCTTACAAGTTCCACTTGTGCATTCACATATTCTCTTTCTAAAGTGATATTGTTCATCATATAGATCTTATTGCCAGTTTCATTATATTGAACTTCCAAATTGGAAAAATTGGTTTTCAATTCAGCTAACTGGTCATATTGAGTACCTGAAGAGATTCCTCCAGTTAAACTAGAAGAAACTACGCTAAAACCAACATAAGCAACTGCAGCAACAGTAGCTATAATCATTATTACTCCCAAAACAGAAATTAACATAGAAGTTGATTTGAATAGACCCAATCTTGATTTTCTCATAAATTCACCATAATATTATTTAAAAAGTAAATAGCATTATTAATACTTTTAATTTTACACATATTTAAAATTATCAATTTATTTAAAGATTTTAACGAAATAAAGACAAATTTTCAAATAAAACCACCAAACCCCCATAAAAAAATTACAACGAAACCAAAACAAATTTTCAAATAAAACCATAAAAAACCATAAAAAAATTACAACGAAACCAAAACAAATTTTCAAATAAAACCATAAAAAACCATAAAAAAAATTATAACGAAATCATAACAATTTTTCAATATGATTTTAATGAAAAAATGAAAAATTAATTAAACTTTTATAATATTAAATATAAAAACTATATTACAATGAATTCCACTAACAAAACAAAAGCATCACTTGCACAATTTGAAGAATTTTTCTCAACAATTTACAAGGATGATGTATTAGAAATTTTAGAAAAATATCCTGATGAAAGGTCACTTACAGTCAATTACGAAGACTTAGAGAAGTTTGATCCAGATTTAGCTGACTTATTGATAACAAAGCCTGAAGAGGTTATTGCGGCTTCACAAAAGGCTATTAAAAATATAGATCCATTGATGAAGGAAGATATGGCATTGAACATCAGATTTGAAAATCTTACAAACAACATTCCATTAAGCGATTTATTGAGCGCATACATTGGAAACTTTGTATCTGCTGATGGAATTGTGAGAAAAACTGATGAGATTCGTCCACGTATTGAAACAGCAAAATTCGAATGTAGAGGTTGCGCTAGAATACAAGAAGTGGAACAAAGCTCTGGAACCCGCATTATGGATCCTTCATTATGTCCGGATTGTGGTGGAAGATCCTTTAGATTGCTTCAAGAGGATTCCATATACATTGATACACAAAGTGCCAGAATGCAGGAACCTTTGGAAAACCTATCTGGAGGAACCGAACCGAAACAAATGCTTCTTGTTTTAGAGAATGATTTGGTAGATGAATTGAATCCTGGTGATAAAGTTAGAATCACAGGAATCCTAAAGACATTTAGGGAAGAAAAAAGTGGAAAATTCAAAAATTACATCTATGTAAATCATATCGAACCATTGGAACAGGAATTTGAGGAATTGGAACTTAGTGAAGAGGATGAGGAAAAAATCTTGGAATTATCTAGAGACCCTCATATACATGATAAGATCATTAACTCCACTGCACCTTCAATCAAAGGTCACAGAGATGTCAAGGAAGCTATTGCATTGCAGCTCTTTGGTGGAACAGTGCAACAATTAGAGGATGGAACTCGTTTAAGAGGAGACCTTCACATTCTAATTGTTGGGGACCCAGGTATCGGTAAGTCCCAAATACTTAAATACGTTTCAAAATTAGCTCCAAGAAGTGTTTACACCAGCGGTAAAGGTACATCCGGTGCTGGATTAACTGCAGCAGCAGTTAGAGATGAACTTGGAGGATGGTCTCTTGAAGCAGGTGCATTGGTACTTGGGGACCAAGGTAACGTATGTGTAGACGAATTGGATAAAATGCGTTCAGAAGATAGATCTGCACTTCACGAAGCATTGGAACAGCAAACAGTGAGTATTGCAAAAGCGGGAATCATGGCAACATTGAATACAAGATGTTCAGTTCTTGCAGCTGCAAACCCTAAGTTTGGTACATTTGACAGATACAAGACTTTAGCTAACCAAATCGACTTGCCTTCACCAATACTTTCTCGTTTCGATTTGATATTTGTCATTGAAGACAAGCCGGATGTTGAAAAGGATAGAGAATTGGCTCAACATATCCTTAAGACACACCAATACTCTAACATAGCATATGATATAGAGCCTGAACTCTTGAGAAAATATATCGCTTATGCACGTAAAAATATCCATCCTGTACTTACAGATGAAGCGAATAAGGTATTGGAAGAGTTTTATGTATCTGTGAGAACTGGAGGCATGGAAGAGGGCACTCCTGTACCTATCACTCCAAGGCAATTGGAAGCGACAATTCGTTTAGCTGAAGCCAGCGCAAAACTTCAACTTAAAAATGAGGTTGAAGCTTCAGATGCTCATAGAGCAATCAGCTTGCAAAGAAGATGTTTAGAGAAAATCGGAATGGACCCTGACACAGGTAAAATCGATATCGCAAGGGTTGAAGGAAGAACTCCTACATCTGAAAGAGATAAGATGCGCATAGTGCAACAAGCGATTAAAGCATTGGAAGAAGAATTCGTTGACGTTCCAGTGAATATTCTAAAAGAGCATCTTGCTGAAAACCACGATATGAGTGAAGAGAAGACAGATGAGATCTTGAAAACCCTTAAAGCCAAAGGTCTTACCTACGAACCACGTAATGGGCTTGTAAGACTACTTGAAGATTAAGTGGCCAAGACTGTAAATAAAATTAAATTTTATGCTTGATAAATATCAAGCATTTTTCTATTTTTATTTTAAAAATTTCAATAATTTTTTATGATTTTTCAAAATAAACATATTTCCCAATTTTAATTTTTAAAATTTCAATAATTTTTTATGATTTTTCAAAATAAACATATTTCCCAATTTTAATTTTTAAAATTTCAATAATCTTTTATGAGTTTTCAAAATAAAAGAATTTTAGTTAATATCATTGCTTATATAAATTATTATATAATAAATACATTAATAAAGGATAAAACATATATTTTATATTAATATAACTCAAATACTAATTTTATAAAACTTTTCTAAATTTTATTTGATTATACTTACTTTAAATTAATTTTATTATTCCAAAGAGGTGAAAAAATGGACGATTATGAAAACTTATTAAACAGAGCTATTGATCAATTGCCTCCAGAGGTATTTGAAACAAAAAGATTCGAACCTGTAAAAGCATACTCTGTTATTCAAGGTAATAGAACATTCATTCAAAATTTCAAAGATGTGGCAGACTCATTGAATAGAGACCCACAACACGTATTAAAATACTTATTAAGAGAATTAGGTACTGCAGGTAACTTAGAAGGAGTAAGAGCAATCTTGCAAGGTAAATTCAATCATTTCCTAATCAATGAGAGAATCGATGAGTACATTGAAAAATACGTTATCTGTCATGAATGTAACAGACCTGATACTCAAATCATAAGGGAAGATAGAATATTTATCTTAAAATGTGCAGCATGTGGTGCAAAAGCTCCACTTAAACCATTATAATATTCTCTTCTTTTATATTTTTTATTTTAAAAAAATAGCTATTTAAAGAATATCTATTAAAAAAAATCTATTTAAAAAAGATTTATTTAAAAAAATAGCTATTTAAAAAATATCTATTAAAAAAAATCTATTTAAACTTAAATTATTAATCC
Source organism: Methanobrevibacter olleyae (assembly GCA_015063035.1). Lineage (GTDB taxonomy): Archaea > Methanobacteriota > Methanobacteria > Methanobacteriales > Methanobacteriaceae > Methanobrevibacter > Methanobrevibacter olleyae_A. Next base: position 33,618 of record SUTG01000016.1, on the reverse strand, counting down.
TTATCAATTTTTACTTATTAGAGTGTTTTAAAATGTTTTGTCCAGAATGTGGTGCAACAGACGTTGAAATGATAGATGGAATCTGTAAAAACTGTTTTTTAAAGAAATTCCAACTTATGGAAATTCCAGAAAATATTACTGTAACCATCTGCAAGCACTGCAATGCCAAATTAGAAGAGGGAAAATGGAAAGATGAATACATTCCAGAAGAGGAAATCATCTATAGGGCATTGGAGAGAAACATCACCATTTCCGATTTGGCTGAAAATGAAGAGATAGAACTTGAAATCGACCAGATGAGAGGAACAATTGCAGAATGTTACGTTGAAGCTGTTGCAACTGTTTTAGGAGAGGAAGTGGTGGAAACACACACTCCTGATGTGAAGATAAACTACTCTGTCTGTCCTGATTGCAGCAAAAGAAATGCCGGATACTATGAGGCAGTGATTCAATTGCGAGCAGATGATAGGGAACTTGAAGAAGAGGAAATAGCTATTGCTGAAGAGATTATCAATAGAACCCTCGATAAGCAATTCAAAAAGGATAAGTTGGCTTATGTCCCTCAAGTCGCAAAGCTTAAGGAAGGAAATGACTATTACATAGGATCATTGAAATCTGCAAAGAAAGTTTTAGAGCACCTTAAAGAGGAGTTTGGAGGGACCACTAAAGAATCTCCAAGACTCATCAGTGAAGACAAATCAACTGGAAAAGGGCTTTACAGAATCTGGATAGCATTAAGGCTTCCAAAGTTCGTTAAGGAAGATTTCGTGAAATACCATGATAATGTTTATCAAGTGAATGATGTTGATGGAAATAGGATTCAAGTCATAAATCTGGAAAATCAAGACATAATTGCTTTAAAATGGAGAGAATACGATTCCATAGAAAAAATAGAGCATTTGGAAGGAGTTCAAAAAGCAATCATTACAGCAAAATCTCCAAGCATGATGCAAATCCTTGATCCGGACGATTATAGCCCAATTGATTTGGAAATGAAGGAAAAGCTGGAAAAATACAACATAGGAGAAGAGATAGATGTTATAAAAATAGATGGAAAAATCTATATAATCTAAAAATACAACATAGGAGAAGAGATAGATGTTATAAAAATAGATGGAAAAATCTATATAATCTAAAATTATTACATAGGAGAAGAGATAGATGTTATAAAAATAGATGGAAAAATCTATATAATCTAAAATTATAAACAAAAAACAATAATTATAATAATTATCCAAATAACCAATTACATAAAAACCAATTAGAAAAACAAAAGTGTGATTACATGAACATTGAAGAGAAAATTGAATTAATTCAAGAAGGAACTTTAGAAATCATTGATGTGGATGAATTGAAAGAAAAGCTTGAAAAAGAGCATCCTATTGCTTATACTGGATATGAACCTTCTGGAAAAATTCATTTAGGTCATGCAGTGACAATAATGAAACTTAAACAATTACAAGATTTAGGATTTCAAATCAAAATCTTACTTGCAGATTATCATGCTTTCTTGAATGGGAAGGGAACTGTAGAGGAAATAGCTGAAACTGCAGAATACAATAAAAGATGCTTCCAAGGATTAGGGCTCGCTGATGATACTGAATACATCTTAGGTTCATCTTTCCAAACCGGAAGCGAATACACAAATGACGTTTATCAATTAGCTACTTTGACCACCTTAAAAAGGGCAAAAAGAAGTATGGATCAAGTCAGCAGACATGATGACAATCCAAAAGTGGCTAGTGTAGTTTATCCGTTAATGCAAACTGCGGACATGTCCGCTTTGGAAGTTGATGTCGCTTTAGGAGGTATGGAACAGAGAAAAATCCAAATGTTGGCTAGAGAAAACCTTCCTAGAATAGGAAAAGAAGCTCCTGTCTGTATTCACACTCCTTTGATTCATGGTCTTGACGGTGATGACAAGATGTCCTCAAGCAAAGGAAACTACATCGCTGTTGACGATGATGAAAAGACAATCAAGGATAAAATCAAGAAAAGCTACTGTCCAATGGGAGAAACTGAAGGAAACCCTATTTTGGAAATTGCAGACCACTTTGTATTCTCACAGCAAGACACTTTGCTTATAGAAAGACCTGAGAAATTCGGTGGAAACTTAGAACTCTCTAAAGAGGAACTATACACTATGTATGGGGAAGAGAACTTGCACCCAATGGACTTGAAAAATGCAATTACACAATACTTAATTGACTTCTTAAAACCAGTCAGAGACTTTATGGAGTCACAAGAATAAGAATGATTAAAAAAAACTAAAAAATAAGATAATCATATTATTAATTTTTAAAAAAAGATTAAATAGAGGGATAGAATGGAAGAAGAACCAGTATATGAAATGAAACTCACCAATGGAATTGGAGAACAAATGCTTGCTCACGTTATTGAACAGTTCAATGTTGAACTTAAGCAAACTGAATTTGGACCAAAACTCCAAGGTACAAAAGAAGAGCTTGAAAAAGCACAAGATTACATTGTAAAAGTAATGAGAGAAAGACTAGACGAATTAGATAGAAGATAATCTAATTAAAAAAAGGAATTAGGCAAATAACCTAATTTACTTCTTACTTTTTTTATTTAAGCTATGCAATCTTTGCAAATGTCAAATAATGGAGCCACAGCTTTTTTTATATCAGAAGACACTTTATTCGGACCATTATTTGCATCAATTATTTTAATATTATCATTAGATTTGGCCAAGTCCAAATAGTTTTGTTTGACTCCAGTTAAAAACTCTTCATTTTCAAACTCATCAGTTCCATCACATCTTTGAACAGATTTTTTGACATCCAAATCCAAGAGCAAAACCAAATCAGGAATCTTAGCGTATTTATTTATCTCTTTAATCCATTCCTGAGGACTTTGATAAGCCAAGCTTGAATAGAAAGACCTGTCACTGATTACAACAGTGCTTTCATTTTCCAATCTTTCAATTTTTTCCATTAGCATCATTCTATCTGCTGCAAATAACAATCCCAAGGTCTTTTGCATAGAATCGGATTCGGCATCAGATCTAGTCAATAGCTGACGAATGAGCTTGCCCACTTCCATGTCTGTAGGTTCAACAATTGTCTCTACGTTTAAACCGTTATTCTCTAACCATTCCTTTAGGAGTTTAATCTGAGTTGATTTTCCAGCACCATCTATTCCTTCCAATACAATATACATAAGATAGAATTTATTTTTAAGAATATATAATTTTATTGTAAATTTAATAGTTTTTCAAAAACTACCCTAAAAAACAATGCATTATCTTATTTAATATTAAAAACATTATATAATAAAATTAACATAATTATTAATAGTTAAACTATTTAAAAAAAATAATCTGAATTTCTTAAATTAAATAGCTAAAAAATACTGAAAATCATAAGATAAAAAATAACCTGAATTTTTTAAATTCAATAGCTGAAAAATACTGAAAATCATAAGATACGATCAAAACTTAAAATCAAGATTATAGGAGATTACTTAATGACATTACCTGAATTATTGGCCCCTGCTGGAGACTATGAGATATTGGTTACAGCAATCAATGCAGGAGCTGATGCAGTATACATATCCGGAGAAAGGTTTGGAGCAAGGGCCTTTGCCAAAAACTTCACTCTGGAAGAGATAGAAAAAAGTGTGGAATATGCTCACTTGAATGGAGCAAAAATACATGTTACAGTAAACACCCTGATAAACAACTTTGAAGTTGTGGATGTGGTGAAATACTTATTCTACCTATACAAAATAGGTGTTGATGCGGTAATTGTACAGGATTTGGGAATCATAGAACTCATTAAAAACTTAATCCTTGACCTTGAAGTCCATGCTTCTACACAAATGACATTAAGTGATTATGATTGTATATTATGGGCTGTTGAAAACAATATCTCACGGATAGTTTTCCCACGTGAAATAAGCGTTGATAAGATAGCTGAAATATCAAAAAGATTGCAGGAATCCGACATGAATATGGAACTTGAAGTCTTTGGACATGGAGCCCTATGCTACTGTTTCAGCGGAAACTGCTACATTTCATCATATAACAGCGGAAGAAGTGGGAACAGGGGAGCATGTGCACAGCCTTGCCGTAAGCAATACAAATTGAAATACAAAAACTACAATGTTGGAAACGGATACCTGTTGTCAACCCATGACCTTGCAGTCTACAAAGGATTGGACAAAATAGAAGATGCAGGGGTCTTTTCACTGAAGCTTGAAGGAAGAATGAAATCTGCAGATTATGTTGGAACAATCACAAATGCATACAGACATTTGATTGACGGTGATGAAGGGGATTATGACAAGGACTTAAGTCTCGTTTTCAATAGGCAATTCACTGACGGTTATATCCTTAATCAAAGGCCAGGCCAGGTTTTAGGAAGAGAAAGTTCAGGCCATGAAGGAGTTTATATTGGAAAAATCACCGAGAAGAAAGGGGATTTAATCACAATAGCTAAGGAAAATGATGAATTCAAGATAAACCTTGACATTGGAGACGGAATTGGATTCAAATACAAGGATAAGATCAAGGGAATCTACATCGACAATATCAAGGAACAGACTGATGAATATATCAAGCTTGAAACAACAAGAAATGTCCGTGAAGGTGACAAGGTTCTCTTGAGCTATTCCAAATCCACTCATGACAACCTTAAGAAATTCAAAAGCGAAACCATAAAGCAGAACATACCATTGGACTTGGACATCAAATGGACTGAAGATTTGAGACTTAACATTGGCGCTAAATTCAAGATTGTCGAAAAGGGAATAAACAATGAAAACAAGGAAGAGGAATTCAGTTTCAGATACATCTCCCAAACCCAATTTGAACCTGCTCAAAAAAGACCTGTAAGCATTGAAGACATTGAAAAGCAAATGCTTAAAACCGGTTCAACATCATTTTACATTAACAGCCTAACCATAACCGGCATGCCTAAAAACAGCTTTGTGCCAATTGGAAAGCTTAATAAGATTAGACGCCAAGTACTGGATAAGGCTACTGAACTATTATTGGACTATTATAAACCTGATAAAAAGGAAATCAGGAAAACAAATAAACTTATTAGTCAATTTGTAAAGGAATACAAAACCTATAGTGACATTCCAGTTAGAAATGAAAAGCTAAACCTTTCAATATTTGCAGACAATTTGGAACTTTTGAAGATGACTTCCAAATTGCCAATCCACAAGTATTTCTTCGACCCTTCATTTTCATACAAAAATCAAGAAGAATACTTTGAAAACATCAAGGATTTGCTAAAAGAAGCATATTCCATCGTTTATAAAGGCAAGGAAAATAAGGAAGACAAATTGGTATTGGTCCTGTCATCATTCATAAGTGATGAGGAAATAGAAAGAATCAGCACAATCATTGATGAACTGGAAGAAGAGAATATCAGAATTCCAATTATGTATGACACTCCAGGAATAGCTAAAAGCTTTAGAAATAAGGTTTATGGAAATCATAACCTGAATGTCTGGAATAGCTATAATGTCAAAAACCTATCCGACTCTGGATTTAAAAGCATAATCCTATCTTCTGAATTGTCACATGCCGAAATCAAGGAATTGGTTTCCAAATACCAGTTCATCAAGGGGGATGAGGATGTGGACTTAAACATTATCATTCAAGGAAACCTTGAAGTCATGAGCAGTAAGGATGACTTTTCAAATCTCAATGATGGAAAAGATTTCATAATCAAGGATTCATCAGATTATGCGATACTTGAAGACCAGAAACGTAAGAAATTCAAATATAAGGTCGTGTTCGATTACAATAGGCATACCCATTTCATCAACAAGGACTGCTTATGCCTAATAGATGAAGTGGAACTGATCAAGGACACTGGGGTGAACTCCTGCATAATCGATTAGGTTCTCATCTCCACAGTACAGCTCCACAATTGTCTCACTTTACTCACAAGCATTGAAGGAAGACAACACTTACGATTTAGACTTGCTGAAAGAGCAAATCAAAAACATTACATTATCAAGATTGAATAAGGGAAACTTCATTAATGGAAGGATACATGAAAAGTCTTGTTAAATTAATACTCGAGGAAAAACAATGAAATTACCTGAATTATTGGCACCTGTAGGGTCTGCAGAGCATTTGAAACTTGCAATACTGTCTGGTGCAAATTCCATTTACTTATCTGGAGAGAACTTCGGAGCAAGGAAATTTGCAGAAAACTTCACCGTACCGGAAATAAGGGAAGCAGTCAAATACGCTCATTTGCATAATGTAAAGGTTTATGTAACAGTCAATATCCTAATCAAGGAAGGGGAATTGGAAAAAGTGGCCAATTACCTTTTGGAATTATATAAGATAGGTGTCGATGCAGTTCTTATCCAAGATGTCGGTCTTGTAAAAATCATTAATGAAAACATTCCAAAGCTTACAATACATGCTTCAACCCAAATGAACCTCCACAACATTGAAGGAATCAAATGGGCATCAGAACATAACATAAAAAGGGTTGTTCTTCCAAGAGAAATCGAAATGAATGAACTTAAAGAGATTCTTGACTATGCACATTCACTTGGAATTGAAATAGAGATATTCGCTCATGGCGCATTATGCTACAGCTATTCAGGTCATTGCTTGCTCTCTTCCATGCAAGGCGGAAGAAGCGGAAACAGAGGAACTTGCGCACAACCTTGCAGGGAAAAGTATGAATTGAACATCAACAAAGGCAAGAAGATCAATCCTAAAAATGAGGGAGATTACATTTTATCACCAAGAGACCTGTCATTGTTTGAGCATCTTGATGAAATAGCGAGTCTTGAAGTTGACAGCATAAAGATAGAAGGCAGAATGAGAAGCAATGATTATGTTGCAACTGTCATCAAAAACTATAGGAAAAGACTCAATAAATTAAGATATGACAAAACAAGCCAAGCTTTGAAGAGAAACATCAAGGAATTGGAAAGAAAAAGCAAAGGAAAGAAAGGAAGAAGCACTGACTTGAAAAAGGCACAGGATAAGGAAAACATTGCTAAACTGAAAGCGGAACAGAGATTGGAAAACCTTGAATCCCTTGAAGAGCTTGAATTAGTGTTCAATAGAGAATTCACAACTGGCCATCTCATTCCTAAGAACAATCCTATGATCATGAACAGGAAAAAGCCAGGGCATCAAGGATTATATATTGGAAAAATACACAGGTACAATCCTCAAACTGAAGAGATCCATATTTTGCTAAGGGACAATCTCATTCACATTCCAGAAAAGGGAGATGGAATACTAATCGAAACAAACCCTAATTTGGAAAATTATGATAATTCAAATAATGCAGAAAATAGCTCTAAAGAAAATAAAAGATCAAAAACAAAACAAGATAAAAGAGCTAAAAGGAAAGAGAAAAGAACCAGAAAGGAAATTAGTCAGAAAAATCAAAATAATCAAGGAAATCAAAATAATGGGTTCATACAAACCTATGGATTTGACATTTCTTCAAAACCCCTCTTAAAGGACTCAAAGGACAAGCATTGGAGAAAAAGGGAAAAGGACAAGGATATTGAAGGAAAACTTCTGGTCATTAAAAGGGTCAGAGAAAACAGAAGAATCAATTTCCCACTTCCCAAAGGTTCAAAGGTTTATCTAACCAAGAAAAACTCGCTTTTGAATGAAGTAAAGGATCTTCATCATAAGAAGGAGAACCATTACATCAAGAAATCATTGCTTGAACTTTACTTTAGAATAGACAGCAATAATTATCCTCACTTAAAGGGCAATTTGAAATTGGATAACGGCAAGGTAATCACCTTAAAGGTCAAAGGGGAAAATCCTTGGGAAGAAGCAATCAAAAAGCCAATATCCAATGAGACTATCAAAAAGCAATTGCTGAAGATTGGAGACTTGCCTTATTACATTGAAAAGATTACTATAAAAAACAATAAAAGCTTATTCAGCCCAATTAGTGAAATCAATGAGCTTAGAAGAAGATTCTTCAATGAGCTTGAAGAGGAAATAATAGCAAGCTACAAGCCAAAGGAAGAGGATGTGAAAATAGCTGAAGAGAATATTAATGACTTGACTGATGATTTAAGAAAAAGAATTGATTTGAAATCAAAAGTTGAAAACTCATGTAATGACTATAATCTGTCAGCATATATCAATAGCTTGGAAATCCTAAAGGAATTAAGCAAAGAGAAAAAATCTGTTTTTGATAGAATCTATTTGGAAATTCCTCCAAACAAGGAGTTTGAAGAAATAAGCCAAGGGATTGTTGAAAGCAAGTCTCTTCAAGAGCATGAATTGAACATAAGCTACTGTGTAAATTTCCTGAAGGAAGCCATTGACATCTCTAAAGATCAGGATTATAAATTAATTTGGAAACTTCCAGACATTGCACACAAGCAATCTAAGGAAACCATAATCAAGATTATGGGAATCCTTAAAAAGATGAATTTGCACATTGACATAATGACTAGCTTAATTGGATTGGACGATTCATTAAAAGACAAGTTTGATGTGGAACTTTATGGAAATTATCCAATAAATGCATATAATATAGAAACCCTATTGGAGTTGAATAATTATAAAACCTTATCAATATCTCCTGAAATATATAAGAAAAACATTAAGGATTTGATAGAAGATTACTATAAGGAAATGTCAGAAGATTCAGAACTTCCAGAATTGGAACTCTTGGTTCATGGAAATATAGAATCAATGATAACAAGAAAGGAACTGGTTTCCAAAAAGCAATTGAAACTTATTAGCAAATACAATCAAAAGCAAAGAAAGCTGAATAAGAATTTCAAGGAAAACGATTATTACATTGATTCAAATGAATACTATCTCAAAAATAGAAGAGATCATTATTATCCAATAAAAACCAATTTGAATGAGGATACCCTAATCATATTGAACTGCGAGGAGCTTTGCTTGCTTGATGAAATTGATTACTTGAAATCAATAGGAATCTCAAGCTTTTCAATAGATGCAAGATGGAAATCCTTAGACTACATCAATGACATTGGAAAAGTCTATAGGGGCATCATTGATGGTGAAACTAATATAGATGAATCTAAAAAAATCATTGATGAACATTGCCCTGCTTTAACAAAAGCAAACTTTGAAAAAGGATTGAAATAATAAAAACTTATGATTTTTCATTATTACAACAATTTTCTAATCAAATTAAAATTCAAATCATTGAAAATCAAAAGATTTAAAAATTAATATAAAAATAAAAAAAATTAACTATATATAAAATTTAATTAACAAAAACACTTAAAATTAATTTACTTTCTCATATTTCATGAAATGAGGTAATCGTATGGAAGGAGCGCAATTACAAAACATAAAGGGAATTGGAGATAAATTATCCCAAAAGATCATCGACGAGTTAGGAGGGGAAGATGAATTAAATCAAGTCATTGAAAACCTTGATTTAGAGAGATTGATCAATATTGATGGAATCAGCCAAAGGAAAGCCATTGAAATAATGAATCAACTAATCGGAAACCCTGCTCAGAAATTCTTGAAAAGCGATAGGGCAATCCAACTTTACGAGGAAATCATTGAAAAGATAGTAAGCTATTCAAATACAAGCTATGCTAGAAACAGAATTTTGCTCCTTGCTCCAATAAAAGATGAGGAAATCATCGAAGAACGATTGAATTTTGTAATGAATGCTAAAGAAAAGGTAAGTGAATTGCCACTATATGAATTGGATAAACTAATGAAACACTTGAGTGAGCCAAAGCAATCAAAACCTAATTATGATGCAAGTAAAGCAATTCTCGTAGAAAGCCATGAAGATGCGGATTATCTAATGGATCTTGGATTGAACAAGTATTACACAATATTGATTGCATCAGATTCACCATTCTTCCAGGAAGAATTGAGAGGATATGAATTGATTTATTACATTTACACTGAAGGATTCCTTGATTTAGGAGACATGCCTAACCTAATCATGATAAACAAGGATGCTCCTATCTATCAGCTTGTGCCTGAAGTTATTTTAGACTACTTCAAGGAAAACAGGGACTTGTTTGAAAGAATTTCTAAAATAAAAGGAATACTAGGTGAGGAAACTGTCTTGAATGATATTGGACCTATACTTGATGAGCTTGAATCCTATAAAACCAAAGAAGTGGATTTGGATGAAATTGTTAATAATGAGAAGAGATATATAGACCGTGAGTTAAAAGAAAGGATTCAAAACATTGACCTTGAAGGAGATGAAGTTCTCGACTTATTAAACAATGCTTTACCACCAAAACTAGAAGAAATATTTGACGAGATTTTAAGTAAATCAAAGGAAACTATCAAGTTGGAAAGTGGCATTGATTTTGACCCATTCATCAGGAAGTATCCGATTGAAATAGATGATATGGAAATGGAAAGGGTGAAGAGTGAAATCCTTTCAAATTCTGAAAATAACTATTTCGATAAGAAGAGCACTGCTGCAGAGCAATTGGCATCAATCAAGGAAGATGCTGAAAGGGAAGTCTATGAAATCATCAAGTTTGACTATGAATACGCTTTAGGAAGCTTTGCTTATCTTTATGACCTGAACAAGCCGGAATTTGCTGATGAGTATGACCTCCATCAAGCATTGCACTTGAACTTATGCCTAAGGGAAAGGACAATCAAGGATGGAATTCAAAGAGTGGATTATAGGTTGAATGAAGAGGAAAACATTGCACTCCTAACTGGAGCAAACAGTGGAGGTAAGACAACCCTTCTTGAGACCATTAGCCAAATTGCCATTCTTGGACAGATGGGACTTCCTGTTCCAGCCAAGACAGCAAAGATAAAACTTTTGGATGAAATATATCACTTTTCCAAAAAGAGATCATTGGATGCAGGTGCTTTTGAATCATTCCTCAATGTATTCATGCCGATTGTTACAAGTGACTCAGAAAAACTGGTTCTCCTTGATGAGCTTGAAGGAATTACAGAATTGGAAGCTGCTGTAAAAATCATATCAAGTTTCATTGAAATGATTGAGGAAAGCAATTCCTTTGCAATAATCGTAACCCACATGGCAAATGAGCTGATGAAATACACAGACATCCGTGTAGACGGAATAGAGGCTACAGGGCTCGATGAAAATTATAATCTTATCGTAGATAGAACACCTAAGATGAATTACTTGGCAAAAAGTACACCAGAACTCATTATAAAAAGAATGTACAACAATTCACCACCAGAACTTAAAAAGGTATATGGTAAGATATTGGAAAAGTTTTAGAATAAAAATTGTTTTAAAAAAAGTAATTATTTAAAATATTTATAAATAATAGATTTGAAAAAATCTAAAATTATAAATTTTTAAATATTGATATTTTGCCCGTATACTAACTCTCTTGCTTCACAGGTAGTTTACCCTTTCCTCCACGAGTAACCCTCGAAACAGGCAGCCTATCTAATGCTGGGTTTCTCCTAATCATCGACAGCTAAAGCTTCCCTCATAGAAGGACCATAGGCATCAGTCATAAATATGATGCGACAATATAATCTTTACTTAAGATTGTATATATAATTTTGTAATGATCAAATGAAAACCATTTTTGAAAACGTGGAAACCTACCCCATATAACACCGTTAAAAACACCCTCCGCAAAATCAAGCATTTTTGGATGAAAACTTTATATATGAAAACAGCAAAAACGTGGAAACCTACCCCATATAACACAGTTATAAACACCTTCCACAAATTTTCTAAAAAAGAAGAAAAATCAACTATTTAAACAAGCAAAAGAAGAAAAAATAATAAGGGTTTAATTTAATTCTTTAAACAACAGTTTTACGAAACTTATTTATGAATTTCAACCTTTTCCGAATTCCAGTCAATCTCAACAACATCAGTAACGTTCTTCACGATATTGGTATTCTTTTTAAATAAAGACTTTTTCGGTGACCAGGACTGTCTCTGGTTGCATGCCGGACAAACAGCATCTAAAATAGACAAATCACCCTTTTCAATTGCCTGGTGGAATTTGTCGTGAACATTTTTGATTCTTTTATTATCCTTTGTGAAGACTTCTATCGGGACTTCGTCGGCATGGTCAGTTGACATAATAGCACTCATCGTATCAACAACATTAGCTGACCGGGTTGACATAGCGACATCTTTCGCCCAAATTTTCATTTCCTCAGCAACACTTTTGAGACTTCCAGCATCTTGAGTGATGCTGTAACTTAACCAATCAGTTGCCTTTTCACATTTCTCGCAAACAAAGCGATACTTAACAGAATAAGTAAATAAAGCCATAATATCCCCTTCCCTTAATAAACTATCTGTGTCTGTTTAATTTACTTCTTTAAATAGTGGTTTTACGAAACCATAAACAATACTAGTATAGTTTATAAAAAAGTTATGTAATCTATTTTATATAAAGTTTCGTAAAACTCTGGTTTAATGAAAATAATCAAACTTATACTAAGAATCAGGTTAGGGATTATCGTTCTAATATGGGCAGATTATTATAAAAAGAATGAGTTGGTGTGGTTTTTTATGTAAAAGAAAGTTATATTGTTGCATTGAGGACAAATTAATTAAAATTGAGGGTTTTATTTGTGATAATTTGTTATGGATTGGTTCCTTTTATTTGAAGTTAAATTTAATTCTTTAAACAAACATTTAACGAAACTACAATCAAAAGGCTTTTTTATGATATTTGTTTATTTGTTCAATTTTTAAAGTTTTTTCCATTTAGTCAAATTTAAGACAATTAATTTTTTCAACATAAATAGTTTTGATAAATGCAAACAATAATATACTATAAGAACCTATTATCATACATATATTAATAGGAGATTAAACATGCCTGACATTGCAAGAATAGTTATTTTTAAAAAAGAAAATGGAGAAGAATTTATTTTTGATGACAAGTACGTTCAAATAACTTCTTTGGAAAATAAGATGCTAATATTTAAGTTTGAAGCTTCTCAAGATATATTGAAGGAAGGATCAGAATTTTTCTCTACATTCAACACTTATGAACAGATAAAAGTGGATATTGGAGGAACCGGAGATATTCCATGTTATATGAAAAGCTTATCCCCTATAGTTGGCAGAGGCCCTAAAAAGACTAATGGAGAACATTTGAATGGAATTTTCACATTATCCCTTCAACAGATAGTTGCTGCTCCGGATCCAGAGGAAGAGCATAACTGCTTAAACTGTGCCTTATCCCAGAATGGAGTTTGTTCCATTAAGGACAATAGTGAAAGAACATCTTGTGATGATTATAAAAAATAGATAATGATTTAATTAATGGTTGAAAACTTTTTCAACTCTTTTTTTCTTAAACCATTAATGTATTTACTTTTTTTGAAACTCCTTAACCTCTAAGGATTCCACTTCATCAAGGAAAATCCAAGTGATCCATTCACCTCTTCGAAGTTCAAGCAAAATCTGAATCCCATTTCTGCTATAGTCATCCAAATCACATTGGACGATACTGACCTGTTCACATCTTGTCCTAACATTATTCACATTAACAATGCAATCCATATAATAATCCAAACCATCTTGAAATGGATTATTATTGGTTTCTATCTCATTAATGACTTCCATTACTTCCATATTTTAACCCCCTAAACATACTATGAAATCACTCTCAACCTTCTTAAAAAAAAATTAAAAGGAATAATTGAAATTTTTCTCCAAATACGCCTTAACCCTTTCATTTATATCTGCGAGCTCTTGACTATACTCAACATACTTCAAATTCAAGTCATTGTTGAATTTGAACATCAATAAGTCATCTTCATTAGGCCCAATTGCAAATAAACGGTCAAGGATTCTGTTTGCCTTTTCAAAATCATCCTCAAGGAAACATATGTGCATTGAATAGATATAATGCTCACTTTCAAACGGATGTGCCTTATGTTCCTTTTGAAGATATTCCTTGGCCTTTTCAATTTCTTCATTTTTAATGCATATCTTCGCCATTCTGGAATGTAGTCCCTTATATTCAGGATTTATTTCAGCCAACCTTTCATACTGTCTTAAAGCATCATCATAATCACCTAAGAAGCAATGATTCTCAGCTAAAAGAAAAATTACATCTTCACTATCAGGCCAGTCATCCAATATCTTTTCCAAACATTCAATTGAATTATCAAAATCACAATAATTCAGATATTCAACAGCATTCTCTTTAAGATCATAATACTTCTTAAAACTTTCAAATGGCAAAAGTTCCGTTCCGCAGTCCGAACATACCTCCCCACCATCATCAATTTCCTTAAAGCATTTTGGACAAAACTTTATAGGATAAGCACCGCAAAACGGACAGAAATCAAATTCATCCGAATACCCTTGTCCACATGCATTACACTTCATATTATCACCCTTTAACTTATTCTTTTTTAAATATTTTTCAATCATAATTAGCAAATAAAATATAGAAACGATAGTATTTAAAGTTAATGAATTAAAAAAAAGTTTGTGAAAAAAGTTCTTAAAATAAGTGTTTTAGGAAATAAAAAAAGAAAAAAATAGATTCAATGTAAATTAAAAAAAGAAAGAAGATGATTTAATTTAAACCATCAATTGCATTTTGAACATGCTTAATGTAAACATCCCTAATGTCTTTGGATTGAGCGAGTCCTTCTATGACACATTCAACTTCATAGCCTTCAGATGCAAACATTGATTTCCAGGAATCCTCTTCATCTCCAGCCATGTCGTTTTGAGCATGATCACCAGCCACAACCATTAAAGGCTTGAGCACTATCTTCTTGTAGTCCCCTTCTTTTACCATAGCCAAGACATCATCGTAGTCCGGTTTTGCTTCAACAGTACCAATATAATAATTGTCGAAACCTTTATCATTAAGCATTCCTTGCAATTTGGTGTAAACCATATTACTTTCTGCAGGAGAACCGTGACCCATGAACACTACCGCAGTATCCTCATCATAATCTCCTTTAGAGGTAATGCTTGCAATCAAGTCTTCAAAGTCTTCATCAGAGATTAATAAAGGCTCAGCAATTGGAATGTTTTCAAACTTGTCAATGTATTTGTCCACAGTATCCTTGATCTTGAAATGGTATTCAGTACCGTTCATGATGTGAGTCGGTTGAATGATAACAGTCTTTACACCATCATCCAATGCTCTTTCCAATGCTTCTTCCACATTGTCAATAGCCAGGCCATCACGTTTTTTCAAAATGTTTATAACCATTTGGCTTGTGAATGCTCTTCTCATTTCATAATCAGGAAATGCTTCATCAATGTCCTTTTCGATAGCTCCAATGGTAAGAGCACGGTTATTGTTATAAGAAGTACCAAAACTTACTACTAAAATAATCTTATCAGTCATAATATCATCCTAAAAAATAAAAATATATTGTTTTATTAATTAATTGTTACAATTAAATTTTTTAAAGAAAAATTTAACATTACTAAATTATACTTTATTTAAAGAAATATTTAAAAATATTGATTAAAACTAATTAATTAAATGAAAAAGAATGAAAAAAGAACAAAAAATATAAGAAGAGAATAAAAAATAGGGCTTCATGAAATTTCATGAAATGAAAAAAAAATGAAAAATGAAAAATGAAAAAAATGAAAAAGATGAGATTAAATAAAAAGCTATTTATTTTGATCTCTTAAGATATACAATAATGCATTTGAAATAGCAGCTGCAACATTACTTCCACCTTTACGTCCACGAGCGACGATATAAGGAACATCACATTGCATAATCAACTCTTTTGATTGGACTACATTAACAAACCCTACAGGAACTCCAATGATAAGTTCTGGATTGAGTTTTCCTTCCTGAATCAATTCATATAATCTAATCAAAGCGGTTGGAGCGTTTCCTATTGCAAAAATCAAAGGTTTATCCAAGCTTGCTGCCTTATCCATGGAAGCTCTTGCACGAGTGGAATGATTCTTTTTAGCCATTTCCCTAACATCATCATCACCCATAAAGCAGAACACTTCACCTCCATGCTTCTTAAGCTCTGCCTTGTTGATTCCTGCCTTTGCCATATTAGTGTCAGTTACAATGCAAGCACCGTTTTTAATTGCTTCCAATGCCTTATCAACCACATCTTCTGAAAAGCATAAGTTATCTACATAATCAAAATCCGCAGCTGTGTGAACTGCTCTTTTAATAATTGGCGCTAATTTAGGGTCAATTTCATGAGGAAGTTCAGATTCAATAATTTCCATACTCCTGCTTTCGATTTCAGCAGGTTCAACTTGTTCTAATTCAATTTTCATACTATCACTTCAATTTACTATGAATAAACTACTAAATTACAAATAACTATAAATAACTAATAATTACTAATAAATATAAATTTTAACCTTTCAAATTCCTTGCATTTTTGACAAAAGACTTTGCAAAATCAGGATTTGCAGGAAGATAGATATGTGGGAACCCAGCATAAAGACTGTCAGAGCCATGACAACAAAGGTATTCCAAACCATTGGATGCCTTTTTAGCCATAAACTTTTCTCCACAGTTTTCACTATCATAATAATGGAATTCATGCACTCTAATGCTATCATCCTTTTTGCATAATAGATTATCTTCCAAAGCAGTGATTTCAATATAACCGAATCTTTGCAATTTATCTGTCTTTATACAATTGCCTTTGATGAATCCAACCATAGGCACATTCTCAATGGAATCATGCAAATACATGAAACCTCCACATTCAGCTATTGTAGGAATTCCCTTTTCTATGATATTCTTTATTTCATTGCATAATTTTCTGTTTTTGGACAATTCTTCAGTATATAATTCAGGATAACCTCCACATAAGTACAATCCGGAGATATCTTTAGGAAGCGCTTCATCCTCTAATGGACTGAAATAGACCACTTCACATCCTAAATCTTCAAGTATTTCTATGTTTTCCTTATACATAAAGCAAAAAGCATTATCACGTGAAACTGCTATGCGAGTCTTTTTATCAGAATCAATTTTTGCACTGCTTTCGATCAACTCTTTATAGTCTTCACTTGCTTCAAGAATTGGAGCGGATTTAGCCAATTCAAACAATCCATCCAAATCAATGTATTTTTCTGCCAATTCCCTAAGACCATTTATTTTTTCTTTAATGTCTTCAATTTCATCTGCAGTAATCAATCCCAAGTTTCTGCTTCCAATAGAATATTTTTCCTCTCTAGGCAAGAAACCATAAGCCTTAATGCCTTCTTTTTCAACAATATCCCTTAAAAGTGGATACAACATAGGGGAAATTCCATTGAAAATTACACCTTCAACCATGCTTTCTTCCTTGAATTCCTTGAAACCTTTTATGATTGCTGCTGCAGAATTGCTCATTCCTTTAGCATCAATAATAAGTACTGCAGGAGCTTTAATGGATTTAGCAACTTCCCAAGCACTTGCTCTGCCTTCAACACCGATTCCATCATAAAAGCCCATAGCGCCCTCGATTATGCTTAAGTCCTTGCCGGAATTTCGAATGAATTGGTCACATAACATTTGCTCAGTTGAAAAGTAAGGATCTAAATTATGAGTCTCTACATTAAAGACCTTACGATGAAACATTGGGTCAATATAATCAGGACCTGACTTAAAGGAAGCGATTTCCAAACCTCTGTTTTGGAATGCAGCAAGCAAAGCCATAGTGATGGTTGTCTTACCACAGTTACTGTTGGTTCCTGAAATCAATATTCTATTCACTAGCACCACTTCCGCTAATAATGAATATAGGGTTTTGAGCCATTAGCATATGCAAATCACCGATTTGCTTGCCTTTTGAAACTGCAACTTGAACAATGTCCCCGCTTATTCCAACATTCTTTAATGAGTCCAAACCAGCCATAGCATTTTCAAGAGTCACCGCAGTTATGACAAATCTCATTTTATCATTAATTCCATGAAGATAACTGACAATTTCATCCATATTTCCAGAGCTTCCTCCAATGAAAGCAACATCAGGAACAGGCAAATCCTTTAGGCATTCTGGTGCCAATCCACAGATACCATCTACATTATCCAAGTGGAATTTCTGACAATTTTGCTCCAATAATGCAATTGCATCTTCATTCTTATCAAAGGCATAAACCTTTCCTTCATACGCAGAAAATGCCATTTCAATTGTTACAGAACCTGTTCCACAGCCAATATCATATGCTATGTCAGTTGGAGACAATGATAATTTTGATAAGCATACAGCCCGAACTTCTGACTTTGTCATTGGGACTTTTCCTCTAATGAATTCCTCATCTGGAATTCCTGTTCTGATTCTTGAGTCAAAATCAGGGTTTTCTATAATCAGAACAGTTAGAGAACTGAATTCCATTCCATCTAAATCAGATATTTTGGATTCTTGAATAGACTCATCATCTGAGCCTAAGTTCTCACCAATCCAAACCTTCAAATCACTGAATCCATACTTAACCAATTCTTTTTGCAATTCTGGAATATTTTTGCCTGTTAAAGCAAAAGTGTACCTATTTCTGCGAACTGATGAAACAATATTAGTATCAATCCCATGACAGCTTATTAAATTTGCATCTTTCCAAGGAAGGCTGCATTTTGCAAAAAAGTATGATACAGAGGATATTCCAGAAACTAAATTAGGACCATAATCATTTAAGACATCCACTAATTTCTCAGCTGCACTATAAAAGCCAACATCCCCAGAAACTAGGATAGCTATTTTTTCTGCATCAGTCTTTTCTATTATTTCAAGTATATCATTAGATAAATAAGCATTATAACTAGGTTTTTTCATATGAGGGAACTCATTGATTAATCTTTTAGCCCCTATTAAAATATCCGCTTCAATAATCAACTCTAAAGCTTCAGCAGTGAGTGTCTTTTCACTCATCCCCATTCCAATAATATTGATTTCCTTCATAAGCATTTACTCCTAATGGTGTCTTTAGCTTCTTCTACACTTATCCCTTCTTCTTTAACCAATCGGGATAATACAACAACTTCCATGCCACATTCCTTTGCAGCATCTGTCTTTTCTAAAAAACCCCCAACATTACCAGAATCCTTAGTCACAAGTATGTCTACACCAATTTCCTTGAATTGAGCCATATTGAATTCCTTCGAAAAAGGACCTTGCATTCCACAAAGGTTCTTCATAGGGTAACCTAAATCAAGGCATTGTTTCATTCCTTCAGGAGAAGGCAACATTCTTAAATAAACTCTTTCCTGGAAGTTTTCCACATCTGTTAATGCGAGAGCCTCTTTTGCTCCCATTGAAGAAAAGATCAATCCTTCAGTAGTGTTTAGATAATCAATCAATTCTTCCATACTGGATACTTCAGTAGCATCTTCAATCTCAATTGATTCTCTTAAGACTCTAATGTATTCAATGCCCTGTTCTTCACAAATCTCCTTAATGTGTTTGCTGATTTCTGTTGCATAAGGATGTGTAGCATCAAAAACAAATTCAGTTTGCTCTTCTTCAAATAGTTTTCTCATAGGATCAGGTTTTAATCTCTTAGGCTGAACTATAACGGGAGGTTCATATTCCAATACTTTCTCTCCGTATTCTGTAGCAACACAAACGATGGCAGGAACTTTATTTTGAGACAAGAATTCAGTCAATAGACGTCCTTCAGTAGTTCCTCCAAATAAAACAATTTTGTGCATATTCTCACCTCTAATTAAGAGAACTCATTTAAATAATAATCATGATTTGATAACTTATTAATTAATAAATAATTAATAATTTGATAACTTATTATTTAATATAATAATTATTATCCCATTTATATTTATACACCTTTATAGCCTCTAGGTGTTACCATTTTATCATCAATGACTTTTGTGTTGGCATTTCCAATGAAAACTGTGGTGAACATATCCACTTCAGTGTCCTTAAGCTCTAAAAGGTTAGTGATATGATATTCTTCACCATCTCTACCGATGTTTCTCACATATCCGCAAACAGTGTCTTCGCCTTTATGGTTTAACAATATTTCACATGCCTTTTTCAAGTAATCATTTCTTTTATGGCTTGAAGGATTATAAAGGCAAATGCAGAAATCTCCTTCACCAGCTAATGCCAATCGTTTTTCAATCAATTCCCAGGGAGTCAATAAATCTGATAAACTGATTACAGCAAAGTCATGACCTATTGGAGCGCCTAAAACTGCAGAACCACTTAAAACAGCACTAATACCTGGAACAATATCGATTTCTACATCAGGATAGTCAACTGAAAGTTCATAGACCAAACCTGCCATACCATACACTCCAGCATCTCCACTGCAGACTACAGACACTGCATTTCCTTCTGCTGCCTTTTCCAATGCCATCTTACAACGGTCCACCTCTTTTGTCATGCCAGTGTACAAATACTCTTTTTCAGGCAAATACTCTTCTACAAGCTCCACATATTTTTTATAGCCTACAATTAAATCTGAATCCTCTAGAGTCTCTTTAGCAGCAATGCTAAGGTATAACTCATTTCCAGGACCAATACCCACTACAGATACACATTTCATAAATTCTTCCTCCAATAGACACCTAATGATTATTTATAGTATTATTTAATATTATTATGAATTTTTATTGATTATTAATGATTATTTATAGTATTATTTAATATTATTATGAATTTTTATTGATTATTAATGATTATTATTGATTATTGCTAATTATTATTGATTATTATTGAAATTTCTAAACTTATTCCCATGAAATAATAGGATCATTTATTGCTAAAGCAACAGTCACACCTGCTCCATCACAAGTGTCCTTTCCTCTAATCAGTTTTCCATTGCTTTCCATAATCGCGGAACGTTCACAGACATTGTCCACTTCCACAACACTTTTAACAAAATCAGACTTTGTAAAGTCACCTTCAAGACTGTTAAGTTCATCTGCACTATAAGTATTGAATGGCAAATCATATTTTTTTGCGAACTCTATGATTCCTTTTTCATTTGCCTTTTTATCAATGCTTGCCATAGCATCTAAAGCTGAAACATGACAATTTTCTTTTTTAAGGATATTTAAGATGGAGCTTTCTATCGCTTCAAAGCTTATGTCCTTTCTACATCCAATGCCAACTGTAATGATTTGTGGGACTAATAATAATGTATCATTCTTACGTTCATTTTCTAAATCTTTATGAGTGATTATCACATCGTATCCGGCATTAGAATCTTCCAAATCATTAAGATAAACATTCTTAGGCAAATTTCCTTGAATAGGATAATCTGACTTGACATGTACAGATTCTCCATTTAATAATTTAGATGAAACCAATTTAATGCATTCGGGATTTAAGATATTCAATCCTTGACTTTTTGCCCAAGTATCCACTGCAAATACATTATTGATATCAGTAGCAGTTGTGATTACTGGAATTGCATTTAATATTTCAGATATCCTTAACGCCAATTCATTAGCTCCTCCAATATGTCCAGAGAGAATCGGTATTGAAAACTGTCCCAATTCATCCACTACAACTACAGCAGGATCCTTTGTTTTGGTCTTGATGTAGGGAGCGATTGCTCTTAGTGCTATTCCTATTGCACCTATGAAAATAAGGGCATCATTAGTGGAGAAATGTTCTTCTGTCCAAGTGGACAAAGCGCCTTTCCCACATCGTGTAAAATCCACGTCATTAGATTCAGATAGGGAATTTGATAGTTTATAGGCAATTTCCATACCATTATCTGTAAATGCAATGATTGATACTTTCATTCTTAACCTCACAAATTCAAGCATGATTTAGCTTGAAATCAGTTCAATTTACTTCTTAGCTTGTCTGAATTCAGTTGAAAAGTCATCGGCATAAAGACGTGATAAGGAATATTCACTGTCTAAAACATCTCCAACAATTATTAAAGCTGTTTTTGTAATGTTGTTTTCCTTTGCAGTTTCATATAATGTTCCAACAGTACATCTCATAACCTTTTCATCTGGCCAGGTTGCCTTATAGACGATTGCTGCAGGAGTGTCTTCTGTGTACTTTCCTTTTACAAGCTCTTTAGATAAGTCCTTAAGGAGACCTGTACTTAAGAAAATAACCATGGTTGCCCCATGTTCTGCAAATGATGCAATGCTTTCCTTTTCAGGCACTGGAGTTCTTCCAGCCATACGTGTTATAATTACGCTTTGGCTTACATCAGGCAAGGTATATTCCGCTTTCAAAGCAGCTGCTGCACCACAGAAACTTGAAACACCAGGGCATACATCATAGGAAATGCCTTCTTCATCCAAGCGATCCATCTGTTCACGGATTGCTCCATAAATACTTGAATCTCCAGTATGTAAACGGACAGTCATCTTATTTTCCTTTTCAGCTTCGAACATCTTTTCCAAGACTTCATCTAAAGTCATTTTAGCGCTATCATAAATTTCACATGAATCCTTAGCATAATTTAATAAATCAGGATTGACTAATGAACCTGCATATATAATAACATCAGCTTCCTTAAGAAGTTCAGCTCCTCTTATGGTTATTAAATCTACAGCTCCACTGCCTGCTCCAACAAAATGAATCATTATTTTTCCTCCAATATTTCCAATAATAATCAAATAAACATTTTATAAATAAAATTATGATAAAAAAATATTATTAATAAACATTATTTTAATTTAGTTAATTTCACTTTTTCCATAATCTTTTAAGGTCATCTACATTTTCACTTTCAAATAAAACTCCAGAATACTCTCCAGTATTGGCAAAGCATATGAATCCAACATTAATGTCTTCTGGAACTCTTCTATCAATATTATGTCCTATTCTTTCCTTTAGAATTTCCATAGTCTTATCCAATAAGTCATTTTCATATAGGATATCCAATACAGCATTTGTAGTAACACATTTTTGAATCTCTTTTAGGATTTCAATATTTGCACCTGCATCCAAGGCACAGGACAATAGTGTTTCTATCCTACCATCACCATTATGTGAGTGTGTGTTAAACATTCCTATTCCCAGTTTTACGAATTTGCCTATATGGCCAACTAAAAGGATATTCTTGAACCCAAATTCAACAGAGCTATCCAACGCAACATCAATGAAATTACTGCACATGATTCCAGGTTTTGTAGATAAATTCAAATCCTCTTCTGTGAATTTTTTACCGAAATTGCCTAAGAATATAAGTATTGACTCATTGCTTTCAGCAGCAATTACACTTATTTCCACTTTAATTGAATCTGCTAATGCCTTAGCACTCATTGGCTCAACAATACCTGTCGTACCCAATATTGAAATGCCACCAACTATGCCTAATTCGGGGTTGAAAGTTTTCTTTGCTATTTCTTCACCATTCGGTACAGAAATTAAAACATGAAAGCCTCCCCTATAATTATATTGCATCGCCAATTCATTTAATGAATCCTTTATCATTTTTCGAGGGACAGAATTGATAGCAGACATACCAATTGGTTGATCTAGCCCACCTTTAGTTACTTTTCCTACTCCCTTACCACCTTCAATAATGATATCAGAAGAATCAGGCATTAAAGTCACTTTGGAAGATACCAATATTCCATTAGTAATGTCAGGGTCATCACCGCTATCCTTTTCAATAGAACAACTTGCTGTTTCTTTGTTGAATTGAGGGTTTAAAACATCAATTAGGAGATCTGTTTGATTAGGTGTTGTGATTGCTACAGAATCCATTGATTCCTGTTTGAACAACATCGATACAGCTGCTTTAGAA
>SUTG01000016.1:0-2500 GCA_015063035.1 Methanobrevibacter olleyae | reverse complement strand
TACTCTAACAATAGCTGATTTAACAGCATCTATATCACCAGGAGCTTCTCCTCTGAAACCTTTAAGTAAACCCATAACTTTAGTGTCTTCCATTTGTTCAGCAATTTCTTCAGTAGTCATTCCTTTTGCCAATTTAAATGAAACATCTTCTAAAAGGTTTACAAGAACTCCACCCATACCAAATGCAATCATTGGTCCGAATTGTGCATCTCTAATCATACCAACAAGAACTTCAATTCCAGAGTCCATCATCTTTTGAACTTCTACACCATTTGGAACAATGTCTGGATGAGCTTTCTTAGCATTAGCAATGATTTCTTCATAGACTGCTTCAGCTTCTTCTTTAGTTTGAATACCTACTTTTACACCACCAATATCAGATTTGTGTAAAATCTTGTCGGATGCAATCTTAAGTACAACTGGGAAGTCCATCTCTTCTGCAAGTTGACCTGCCTCTTCAGCGGAAGTGGCTAATTTAATAGGGGCTGCTTCAATGCCATAAGCTTCAGCTACAGCATATGCTTCACTACCAAGCAAGGTATCTCTTTCCTCTTCTTTTACCTTAGCAAAAATAGCTTCAACTGCTTCCTTATCTACATCATCAATTTCTCCAACAGGATCATCGTAATTTCTTTCTTGAACAGCAGCGAATCTTGCAAGATAATCAAATACTTTTACAGCAGTTTCAGGGAATACATATGTTGGAATTCCATTATCCCTTAAAACATCATTCGCATTTTCAAAGGTAGGACCACCCATATTAACAGCAATAACAGGCTTGTCGAATTCACTTGCACCTTCAACAAGTGCATTAGCGATTCCATCAGCATCAGCAGATGCTGTAGGACAGACCATCACTACTAAACCATCAACATCATCACTGTCCAATACCGCTTCTAAAGATTCCTTATATCTTATAACAGGAGCGTCACCTAAAACATCAATAGGGTTTTTGATGCTTCCCTCTTCAGGCACAGCTGCTTTTAATCTTGCATTTGTTTCTTCATCAAATTTAACAAGCTCCAATCCGTATCTTTCCATAGCATCTACGGATAAAACTCCTCCGCCACCTGCATTGGTAATGATTGCAAGGTTACGTCCAGTTGGAAGTGGACATTTGGAGAATGCTAAACCTACATCAAACAATTCATCCATAGTGGTTACTCTGAATACTCCAGATTGCTTGAATGCAGTATCAAATGCTACATCACTACCTGCTAATGCACCGGTATGTGAAGAAGCAGCTTCAGCACCAGCAGAACTTGAACCGGATTTCAAGATAATGACCGGTTTCTTATATGATACTTTTCTTAAAGTTCTGACAAAGTCATCATCTTCGGTGATAGATTCAAGGTAACAGATAACTACTGCAGTTTCATCATCATCAGATAAATATTCAATCAATTCAATTTCAGTAGTTCCGGCCTTATTTCCTAAACTGATAATTTTACTGAATCCTATTCCAGAAGTCACACTCCAATCAATAATAGCTACCATCATAGCTCCACTTTGGGAGATAAATGCAATATTTCCTGTAGGAGGCATGATTTGTGAAAATGAAGCATTCAATAGGGAATGTGAATCAGTGATACCTAAACTGTTAGGTCCAATGATGTTTATGCCATATTTTTTACCAAGAGCTACAAGCTCATTTTCTCTTTCGACACCTTCTCCACCAATTTCCTTAAATCCTGCAGTGATAACAACCATGTTTTTAACACCAAATTCACCACATTCTTCAACAACAGGATTTACTAAAACACTAGGAATAGAAATAATTACAAGGTCTGGCACTTCTGGTAAGTCAGATACATTTTTATATGCTTTTAATCCTTGAATTTCATCATCTTTAGGGTTAATTGGATAAATATTTCCTTTAAAACCATCATTAATCATATTATTTACTATAATATAACCAACTTTTCCTTCTGAGTTGGAAGCTCCAACAATAGCAACAGAGTCCGGATTAAACATCTTAGTAAGATCAGTCATAGATTTTAACTCCTTTATTTAATTGATTTTATAATTCTGATTTTAAAAATTCACATTTTTTAAAATTCATCATACAAAATATAATAATTGTTATTATATTATATTATATTATATGTAGTTCATCATATTTATAATGATAAATAATTAACAATTATTTTTATGTTTTTAATTACTTTAAAAATCATAATATTTATATTTAACTATGAAGTTTAAAAAAAATAATTTAAAATTCCGAATGATTATATGAATTAAATCAAATTTACAAAACTAATTAAAGTATGATTGAATTTTAATTATATATAATATATTATAATAAATCTAGTATTTATTATTTATTTTATTTTGTAAGAGATAATTTGAATTTTTAAGAAATAATTTGAATAATTGAGAATTTAAAAAAAATAGAGAAAAATAAAAAACAGAATTTAAAATAATGATAAAACATTATAAATATTTTAAAAAAAAAGTAAAAATAATTAAAAAAAAAAAAGAAACTAAAAAAACAATC
>SUTG01000097.1 GCA_015063035.1 Methanobrevibacter olleyae | reverse complement strand
TTCCAAGAAAAAGTATCCTTCAGAATTTAACTGATGGCTTATCCATTTGAAAACACGTTTTTCTGCTTCTTGATCTATAGAATGTAATGTGAATCTTGAATATATATAATCATAAAACTTATCTGTTTTAAGATTGCTAAAATCCTTTGCTATAAATTCCAAACATTTATCGCCATATTTCTCATTTAAATAAGCAATTTCTTTATCCACCTGATCGATAGCTGTAACATTTAAATTTTTTTTTCTGAAGTATACACTATCCCTACCATTTCCACATCCCAATTCTATTAGTTTTTTTCCTTCCTGAATATATTCAGTACAGAATTTAGCGAAAGTTGATGGTTCTGCAGGATTAGGATATTTTTTATAATAATCTGCCCAATATTCTTTATTTTTCATATATCTATTTATAATCACTCATTTTAATATAGTTAACTATTTAAAAATTTTTATTAATTTTTAGAGATATTTAAATTCTTATTTAAGTAAAATTAAGAATTATTTTAGATTGAATAATAAAAAATAATTTTTAAAAAAAAGATAATATTTTAGTAACCTTTATATACTTTAACATATAATAGCTATTATTACCAAAAGTAAGAAAAAAAAATAAAACATAAAATAATAAGGAATGATAAAAATGATAGCAGAAACAATAAAAAGTATATTAAACTCAATATTAGAAGATGAAAGAATAGAAACAATTATAACATCCGAAACAAAAAAACAAATCGAAATATGGATAAATGAACTGGTATCTTACATTGCAGAATTAGAAAAAAATGGATATCTTGAAATTGAATGGCTATCAGATCTTGCAATAGAAATAATAAAAAGCATAAATGAAGCCGTCACCTCAAAAATATAAAAAAAAATAAAAAAAAATGTACACCCCTAACCTCCAACTTAATTTTTTTTAATAATTATCACATAATTTTTTTAATTAAAAAATGCTTTGTAAAAAACTTATATTTTAATCATATTTCACAAAAAAATCCATGATAAATAGATTAATTATTAAAAAATGAATTATTTTTATAAAAATACTTAAATATAAATATCAATTGTAAATTAATTTTAAAGAATAATTATAAATAAAAAACTAATATAAGATAAAATAAGTAGTTATATCAAAATAGAATAGATATGAAAATCCAAAACTTAAAAATAAATTCTATAATATTTCAATCAATTTAGACTGTAAAAAATATGGATTTCTAGAGAGCCAAAATTTTTAAAAATGATAAATTTTTTTAGTAACCTTTATATACTTTAACAAATAATAGAAATTATTACCAAAAGTAAGAAAAAAGATATAATAATATAGGAAAGATTTTCATGATAACTAAAGTTAAACCAATAATAAAGGCAATAATATTAAATAAGAAACTCAGAGCACTAATCACGTTGAAGAACGTGAAACAACTGATGATACTGGTAAATGAAGCAGGACCATACCTTGACCATCTGGAAAGAAAGGGATACATTAAATGTGCCTGGAGAAACGGAAAAAAAATCCGGCTCCTTAAAACATTAAACCAAAAGATTATAACAAAATATAACTCCCAAAAAGTGTACACCTCAAACCTCCAACTTAATTTTTTTTAATAAATTTCAGCTATTTTTTAATTAAATAAGTTTAATAAAGTTAAACCTAAATAATAATTAAGACAAAAATAATTTTAGCAAAAATAAATACAATAGTGATGTAGATGTATGAACTCCACCATTTAATAGAGAAACTACAAGAAAGAAGAGCCGAATTTGAATATCGTTATACCGAAGAAGACGATTTGGTTAAAGTTAAGGAATCCTTAAACAAAAGACTACTAATCTTACGAGAAAAAATGCTGGAAGATCCTACCAATGAAGCAGTAGCATTGGAATTCGGATTCTGTTACGAAGAAGTGGAAAGAATCACCAAAAGACTGGAATACTTCAGAGAAAAATATGCAACCAAAGAAGCAAAAAAGGAAAAATATGAAACATTAATTAAATATAACATACAGGAACTATATTCCTACATAGATTTCATGAAACAATTCAAAATAGATGAAAAACTCTATCAGGCAATGGAAAATAGCCTAACATCCCTAGACAAAAACATAACAATACTGCATGATTTAAATGAAGATGATGAAGAATAGATTCTTCAAATAGGAAATAGCAGTAATTGATTGACTTTAACCCCCCAACCATTCAATTTTATCTTAAACTATTTTTACCTTCAAATAATTTAATATCCAAAAAATAATATAAAAAGATATATGGAAGAAAGAAAGATACACCAGATAAATACGTTAAACGGCATCATTGAAATTTTAGAAAAAAATCTGAAAATCAGTAAAACTAATTTTAATCAAAAAATTAATCTATACGGAATAATAAACTACTCCAGAACACAGTACTTTCCGGAACTGTCATCTTACATTACCGGAAATGAAAAATACTCGGACATATTCTTCAACTATACAAGCATTGAATCAATGATACTGGACATCTTTTCAGTAATCGAAAGTGACCTTGTACTGGTATTAGAGGAAAGTCTTGAATACGATTCTAATAAAATGGAAGAACTACTGAACTTTTCCATCAAATTGCTTAAAATACTGCTTCAGATACTGAATACAAAATATGAAAGAATAAACAATATAATCAGTGACAACGAATACCAAAAACTCAACATTGAATCCTCAGACCGAATATTCAAATTACAGAACGGATTCTACACATTGGTATATGATGAAAAGATTGATAGCAGAATACAATGAGGTGTTGAAAATGCAGAAAGACCTGAAAAGATTCGGATTCGGATTTATGAGGCTACCCTATAAAAAGGATAATCCTTCCGTCATAGATTTTGATGAAGTAAATAAGATGGTAGACAGATACATTGAATCTGGAGGAAACTATTTCGATACAGGATACTCATATCTAGGAGGAAAAAGTGAAACATCACTACGCGAATGTGTAATAAAAAGATATCCCAGAGATAGGATATTGATTGCAGACAAAATGCCCGTTTATGAAATGAGCAAAGATGACGACCCCTATGAAATATTTCAAACCCAACTGGAAAGGTGTGGTGTAGACTACTTTGACTACTATCTTGTACATGATCCTGAAAACAAGTACTATGAGGGAATATGTAAGGATTTGGATATATTCAATATCCTGAATGAATTTAAGTTAGAAGGAAAGATAAGAAAACTTGGGATGAGCCTGCATGATACGCCGGAAGTGCTTGACAAAATTCTGACCGAACATCCTGAAATTGAATTCGTACAGTTGCAGATTAACTACGATGACTGGAACAGCATCAGAGTACAGGCACGGGCAAATTATGAAATATGTCTAAAACACGAAAAACCTGTCTTTATCATGGAACCAATACAGGGTGGAAAGCTGGCAAATGTTAATGAAAACGTAATGAAAGTATTTAACCAGTATGATGAAAGAAGCCCCGCACAATGGGCACTATCATTTGTATTTAACCTGGATAATGTTGATATGATACTAAGTGGAATGCACAGTTTGAAAGATGTTGAAGAAAACACTAGATTCGTTAAAGAATTTAATAAGCTTAATGTTGAAGAGATGCATATAATTAACAAGGCAAGAGATATAATGCAGAACAATACTGGGATAGATTGCAGGTACTGCAACTACTGCAAGGAAAAATGTACACAAAAAATACCAATATCTACATACTTCCAGTTATACAATCAAAATAAACAAAGCCTAAAGATAGATGAAAATACATTTAAAGTATATGATAACCTGGTAAATGAGCATCCTAAAGCATCAGACTGTGTAAAGTGTGGAAAATGTGAAGAAGTATGTCCACAACACATTAAAATTAGGAAAGAACTGGAAAAGATTGCATTGCTATTCGAGTATTGATAATGTAATATACTTATAATTTTAGACTAACTTGGATACTTCCAACAAATAATTAATTACAAAAAAATTATTGGAAGCTAAAAATATGAATGAAAACAAAAAAGTCAAAATGACTATAAAAATAGATCAAAACGTAAAAGAGAAGATAAACAAATACAAAAACTATGGATATAATCCTGAAGAAATAATAACAATGGGAATAATACTATTGGAAGATTCAAAGAATTTTGAACTACTATTAGGAAACAGAAAACTTGAAGAAAAAACAACCAAAGAAATGATAAAACTCAAAAAATCAATAGAAAAACTCAACAAAAGAATCGATAAAATAAAATACGATAACAATACATGCAAAGTACAGGAAATCATAAGACAAATAACTGAAGATGAGATAATTCCAAGAGAACAGATAGTACACTACTGTCATGTTAAACCTGAAAAACTGGAAAAAGAATACTTTGAAAAGATATCTGAAGATACAGGAATACCTGTGGATATCATAATGAATGAACTGGTAAACAAGTATACACTAACATATCTGGAAGATTTGAATATGTGGGTAGGAGAATTAAAATAAAAAAGAATCTTTCTTCTATCTTTTTAATCTAATTCTAATATTGTTTTTAAATATTTCTTTAATAAATTGTAATTTAATAGATAATCAATACTTGGAAGAACCTCAACCAAAGTACTATTCATACGAGTCCATCCTTGACCATCTGTAATCCATAAAAAAATTAAGTTTTCTTTAGATAACTGATTTTGAAGATCTATATAAGCATTAGCAACTTCTATAGGTTTACTACCAATGGAATTATAAAAGTTACATTCTATTATTATAAACTGTTTACCATTTTTTGAAATAACGAAATCCGCTTGTTTTTTCCTATTAATTTTTTCAACAAAAGTTTGAGAAGTAAAAGAATATTCTGAATAATCTTTTAAGAGATCTTCTAATAAATTTTCAATAAAAGATTCAAAACTTGTCCCACTCCTATTTTTTCGCCCATTTGTATCTAAACCTACCTCTGTTCCTAATAAATAAGTATATAAATCAGATATTTTATTGAATAGATCTAATAAACCCGTTTGTTTACAAAAATATACAACATCTTCTACGTCATATGTTTCATCATTAAAATCATACTTTTTTAATTCTCCATCAAAAATATCAACAGTAAACTCTTTTTTCTTTTCAAACCTTATGGCAAGTATCGATGGTAAAATTGGAACTACTTCTGGATAATAAGTGATAATTTTTCTAAATTCGGATTCAACTTCATCAGAAGAGACCTTATTCAAACTATTTAAAATACTTATTTCAGTTAAATTTTCTTTCAAGTTATCATATATCTTTTCCCAATTAACAAAGAAATCAAAATTATGGTTAGTAACTAATAAACTATTCAAAAATTCATTTTTGTAATCTTCTATTGAATTAAAGCCTAACTTTTTATACAACACATTTATTACCACCTAATAATTTCTAATCAATAATTCATTAACTGGACCTCGTTTGTCCCCTCTTGAATTGATACTGCGTTTAGCAAGAACTCTATCAATTGTAAAATCTTTATATAAATCATCAAAGAAGTCATCCATCTCATCTTCATTATGTGGATCACTATTACTTAATATAACATAAGCTCCCTTATCCGAAATTCTTTTAAAATATTCAGCTAATTTAATTTGTTCATCATCATTAAATTCATCAGTAGAATAACTTGTAAAGCTAGATGTTTTTGATATAGGCCTATATGGTGGATCTAAATATACTAAAGACTTTTCATTAATGAAATCTTCCGAAGCTAAATATGAATCATTAACAATATTAACATTTTTCAATATATGATGTACATTGGTTATATTCTCATCATCACATATTTTTGGATTTTTATATTTTCCTGGTGGAACATTAAATTCACCCTTCTTATTAAACCTGAACAATCCATTGAACCCTGTTCTATTCATAAATAATGTATAAGAAGCTCTTTGAATACTTTCTTCATCAAATGTAGAAAAATCAAAAGATTCCAGATCTTTATTAAATTTACTTCTAATATCTAAATAAAAGTCATTGCGTTTTTCTTGATTTAATTTTAGATATTCTGACTCTAACCCTTTAAGATTATCTATTAAAGAACTATGATCTCTCTTAATAACATTATACGCGAGTATTAATTCTTTATTTATATCAGATATATATGCTTCTTTAACATCATAGTAACTTAATAAATAGAAAAATAATGCACCTCCCCCAATAAATGGTTCAATATAACTGTTTATAGTTCTTGTTTTTTTAATATTTGAAGGCAAAATATTTTCAATTTCAGGTATTAACTGTCTTTTTCCACCAACCCACTTCATAAAAGGTACTGCTTCTGTTACTGTTTTATTAAAAAGATCCATTTGCATAGATCATATTTTTCTAATTAGCTAATTATAAATTTTTTGATCTGAAAGTAATATTAAAATTTAAAAAAAATATACATTGTAAATTCTTAAAAAAAAACATTAACTTTTAAGTAAATATATCCTATTTAAGAAATCGACTTCTTTAAACATAAAATATAATTAAATAAGAATAATATATCATTGTATTACGTAACAACGAATATAACTATTATAGATCATATAATATATTAACTAAATGAATAAAAAAATTAGTGAGAAATATGAACAATTCAGAACTTAAAGAATTTCTAGAGGATATGGAATATTGTATGGATAATGATTTTCGCAGAACATTTGAATCATCTGACCTTTACACATTCTTCAAAAGATTGATGAATATTGTTTTACGAGATGATGAATCTTTAGATGCTGATATAGTAAGAAGATTAGATAAACTCACAGATAATATAAATAATTTCGATTTTCCTGAAGCCAAGAAAAATATCGATGATTTGAAGAAAATATTGTAGGTGATATTTGATGTCAGATTCTAAAAAGTCTCTTGTTAAGGGTGACATTTCCAAGGAGGTTATTCCCTTTGATAATGGTAGCCGTGTGGTTATTGAATACTTAAAGGATAAGGATTGTGAGCTTTCAGATGAATTTGGTAGGTTTACTGCCAAGTTTAGACGTGTTACCCTTTATGGCAAGCTTGGTGTTTTATCTGAGAGGGTTGAACTTAATCCGTTTTATGATAAGGATGCTGCCAAACTAAACGACAAGTGGCAGAAGGAATATTCATTGGAGATTATTCATGAAGGTCTGTCGTTGGATGAGATTAAGAGAAAGGTTGAGAACAATGAGTCTTATCTTGTTGTAATCTGGAAGAATGGTCATGCTCCTCTTCCTGTTGATTTGGGTTTTCATAAGAAGGTAACCCTATCCTTAATTGACAATGCTAATACTGTCGAGGCCTTGACTTTTAATGTTATTAATATTGTTCGCTCAATGAAGGGATGACTTATGCGTAAGGTTTTGTTTGTTGTGTTATTGTCTCTGATGTTTATCCCTACTGTTTGTGCTGTTGATGCTGTTTATGAGGATTTTATGCCTGTGAATTTTGTATTTGAGTATAATAATCATAATTCAACAACTTATGAGGGTGATAGTGGTTTGCGAGTTGCTTACGTGAATAATGCTTTTGATAACAATTCCTATTTTGTTCCTACTGAATACGTTCGTGGCATTGCCTATGCAACAAAGGGTACGTTTAAGTTTAGTGAGCCTATCCTCTTCTGTCATGGCCCCTTAAGAGAATGGGACGGCATGTATGTTGCTACAGGTTTCAAGTTTAAAAACGGCACTGTTATCCCATATCTTGGTATTGAGAAGAATGATTTGACTAATGAGCAGAAGAAGTATTTTGATGATTATAATACCCAGCGTTCCGAATACCTGATGCAGGAACAGGAAGAGGCAGTTGAAGACTTGTATGACTATGAAACTGTTAGGGATAGTCATAGACCAAGGTTTAGTTATTATTATGGTCGTGGTGGTAGTGGAGTTATTTATACTCCAAGAAACAGTTATTGGTGATTCGATTTATTCGATATTAAGGTGATGGTTTATGAAAAAATTTTTTCTTATATTACTGGTAGGAGTTATGTTGGTTATTTCTCCTTTCAGTTTTGCTGTTGAGGAGTGGGAAGTTGAGCATGAGTTTATGCCTGATACTTTCATTTTTGAGTATAATGATCACAACACCACCACTTATGAGGGTGATATCGGTCTTATTTATGCTCATGTAAATAATGCTTTGGATAATACTACGTTTATTGTTCCCACCGAACGTGTTCGCAGTATTGCTTATGCAACTAAGGGTACATTTAAGTTTAATGAACCTATTATCATTACCCGTAGCATTCAACGTGATGATGGCAGGTATATCCTACTGACCCTGAAGTATAAGAATGGTACTGTAATTCCTATTCTTGATATTGAAAGTAGTGATTTGACGAAGGAACAGAGGTCATACTTTGATGATTACTATCAGCAGAGGTCTGATTACCTGGCTCAGCAGGAAGAGTTTGCTGCCGAGAATATGTATGAGGGATACAGTTACGGAAATAAACATAAAGATAATT
>SUTG01000066.1 GCA_015063035.1 Methanobrevibacter olleyae | reverse complement strand
TATAGAAATAAAAAAATTAAAAAATGAAAAAGAGATTAATGAACTTCAGTGAATTCATTATCATCTTCTCTTTCTGGAATAAGTAAATTAAGAACTACACCAACAATTGCTGCAAGAGCCATACCTAAAATGGATATGGACAAGTCACCGTGAACGAGGGATAAGGTAGCTCCACCTAAACCTAAAACCAACATGGTAGCTGCTACAACAATGTTCTTGTTGTTGTTGAAGTCCACTTCCTCTTGAATCAAGAGCTTTACCCCATTAACCGCAATGAATCCGTAAAGGAGAATAGCCACACCACCAATTACAGGGTTAGGCATAGCTGCAAGAAGTGCAGTTAAATGTCCAGAGAATGCAAATAGTATTGCAAAGACTGCAGTCAAACCGATTACATAAATGGAAGCCACTCTTGTTAAACCTACAACTGAAGTGTTTTCACCGTAAGTGGTGTTTGCAGGACCACCGATGAATGCTGCAAAGAAAGTAGCGAGACCGTCACCAAGAAGGGTTTTGTTTAAACCTGGATCGGAAATCAAGTCACGTCCAATGATTTCACCTAATACCTTATGGTCCCCTACATGCTCTACCATAGTTACAAGAGCGATTGGAACAATTGTTAAAAGAGCTGCAGGGTTGAAGCTATAGTTTACAAACGGCATGTAGAATTCAGGAACTTCCAATACGCTAGCTGCAAAGAATCCTGAGAAGTCAACCATACCTAAGCAAGCCGCTACAGCATATGATACAATAATACCGATCAAGAAAGGAATAACCTTAAGCATTCCTCTACCACGAATAGCTATTACAGCAGTTGTCAAGAATGCAACAAGTGCAACAATAAGGTTGTTGATTGGAATTACAGCTTGATCAAGCCCGATTTCCTGAATTGCAGTAGGAGCTAAGCATAAACCGATAACCATAATCATAGGGCCTACAATTACCGGAGGCAATAACTTGTTAATCCATTCATTACCAGTAACTCTGATGA
Source organism: Methanobrevibacter olleyae (assembly GCA_015063035.1). GTDB lineage: Archaea > Methanobacteriota > Methanobacteria > Methanobacteriales > Methanobacteriaceae > Methanobrevibacter > Methanobrevibacter olleyae_A. The sequence continues at coordinate 7,546 of SUTG01000066.1, read as the reverse complement.
TTATAGCAATAGCCACATAAACTAAACCTACAACCATTAAAGCTGAGAAAATACTTGACTTACCGCCAATAGCAAATCCTGCAATCATAGGAGCAATAAAAGCAAATGAACTTCCCAGATATACGGGACTTCTATTCCGTGTAGCAATTACATAAATAAGTGTACCTACACCAGAGGCAATCAAAGCAACTGGAATAGATAGCACAGGTTCGCCAACAGTGGTGTTTACTACAATTGGCACTAAGATTGTAGCACCAAAAATAGCGCATAAACGTTGAAGGGATAATAAAATCAACTCAAAAACAGGAGGTTTATCCCATAAATCATAAATCATATCACTATCATTTTCACTCATTTTATCACACAATAAACTAGAAAATTAATAATTTCATTAATTAATAGGAATTATAAAAAACAAATAAATCAATTCAAAATTTATTAATTAATTTATTATCAAATTTATATTTATTAATCCCATTATTAAAACTTTATTAAAACTTTTGAACAGAGGGTGTTTTTCAATAAAATAAATGAATTTTTTATAAAAAATAGCAAAAAATTAATTAAAAAATAAACTATTGAATAATTATTAAATATAAAATAATTAAAAAATGAATACTTGTAAAAATAAAAGTAAAAATAGATAAAATAAAGATTGTAAAAAGTAAAAAAATAAAGGAATTGAGAATTATAAAGAATTAGTCTTCATTTATAAAATCATCCAAGGATTTTCCTGTAAAGTGGAAAACATCCCAATCTTTTTCTTCAGCACCAATGGACTTATAGAATTCCTTGCTTGGCTCATTCCATTCTAGACAGGTCCATTCAAATCTGCCATAACCTCTTTCCTTTACAATCTTAGCAAGTTCTCTAAGCATTGCCTTTCCATAACCTTTACCACGATATTCAGGATCTATAAAAAGGTCTTCAAGGTGCATATTAACATTTGCAATGTAAGTTGAAAAGCTTAAGAAGAAAAAGGCAAACCCTATTTCCTTACCGTCCTCAAGAGCAAAAATGACCTCAGCTTGATTCTTATCGAATATCCAATACTTTAAAGCTTCTTCGGTAGCTATAACTTCATCTAACCTGTGTTCATAATCAGCTAATTTCTTGATAAATTCCAAGATTAAAGGAACATCCTTTTCTTCTGCATTTCTAAATGTTAATTCTGGCATAAACAATCTCCAATTATTTGATGGTGAAAATCAGTTAAATCAAAAATAAAAAAAATCAATTATTCAATACAAATATAAAAATTAGTTAAAATAACTAAAAAGTTATTCTAACTCAAATAATTTATCTTCATAATCTTCAACAAAATATCTTATATTCTTTCTTCCTTTTGTAATGAAGCTATGGCCTTCATATTCAAGCATTTCCTTTTGATATTCCACTCCTCCAGGATATTTTGGATTCAACTCCCCATCCTTTTTAAGAGTTCTCCAAAATGGTATCTTATTATCCTCCCTTTCCTCACTTGCTTGAGCAGCTAAAGAAATGAAAATACCTGCAGTCAAGGGACAAGTAAATTCCGCACCATGTTTCTTTGCTAAAAATTCTCTAATTTGACCTGTAGTAATCAGTTTTCCCTTAGGAATCCTAGCCATGATTTCATTGTACTCCAATGGAGGAGCAATCAGCATATCCTCTCCACCATAACGTTCAATAGATTTCTCATCTGTAACTTTTATAATTTTAGGCATGTCTTTAGAATCGTTTAATTTTTCATTGAAAGTTTTTCTAGCCATAATATCACCAATTAGAACTTTTCAGTTAAAACAAAATTTTTAAAATAATTTAACATCACTTAAAAAAGTTAAAAAATTGATGTGTAAATCTTAATTGAACTTAATGAGTTATAAAGATTTCTACTTGTTCTTATATCTTAAAACTATTATCCGATCAAGTCATTCAAAGCCTTTTCAAACTTATCAGTAATCGCTTCCCAATCATTGGACTTGACATATTCACGTCCTTTTTTAGAAATCTCTTCATATCTTCCTTCATCAAGAATCTTTTGAGCAGTCTCTAAAACTTCCTCTGCCTTTTGAACATATTCAATTCCATTTCCATAGCCAAACTCTTTGGAAATGCCTGGAAGCTCTGTTGCTATAACCACCTTTTCCATAGCCAAATACTCATAAAGCTTGATTGGAACGATATCCTGCATAATCTCCTCATCAATGTAAGCTGGAAGGAGACAGAAATCTGCAGAGGCCAAATATTCGGGAATCATTTCATAAGGCTGCTTTCCAGTGAGAATCAATTGGTCGCCAAGGCCATAATCCTCCTTAATCTGAACCATCTTGTCATAGGCATCACCATCACCTACAATGAGAATCTTCATGTTAGGATACTTTTCCTTGTTCTTTCCAAGTTTAATAGCCAATTCCTTCATACCTGCAAACTCATAGATCCAACCCATAAAGAATAGAACCGTATCATTTTTATCTATGTTATATGTATTTCTAATATTGGAATCATCAAGTTGAGGGTCAAAGTCATTTAAATCAATTCCCGCATCAATTAAAATGGTTTCATTTGGATTAGCCCCTAAATCCATTGCCAGTTCTTTAAGCTTTTGATTGATAGTGATGACAAGGTCAGAACGTTCTATTGCCTTGATGTTGACTTTCTTTCCAAATGACTGAAATGCCTTTTCCGGAATAAGTGCATAGAGCACATCAATCAGGTAGTAAACAAATGGAATACTGTGTTTATTTGCAAGCTTTGAAGCGGAATATGCATTAAGCAAACCCAGTCCCATAATTATATCTGGCTTGAATTCCTCTATTTGCCTTTTGATTTCCTTTTTATGGGTGTAATATAATGACATGTAGTTTAAAACTGGTTTTTTAATGAAAGAAGGTCTGATTACTTGAATGTCTGCTTCTGGCTTTACTTTGAATACTTTATCATGAACTTCCCTTTTGAACATGAATCCGTCAGGATCCTCTTTTGGCCAATCAATAGGATAATCTATTACCTTCACTTCATGTCCACGCAATACCATCCTATCCATCAAATGGTGTTGCTGATGTGGATTTCTCTTTAACCAGTCTGATTCTTGAACTACTAATATTTTCATAAACTCACCAAATATTCCAAAAGAATATATCAATTATTAATATGTAATTTTTTATTTAAATAGATAAAGAATTTCAAAAAATAAATTTCTTATAAAAAATTAATTTTCTAATACAAAATCAATGTTTTAACTAAATTAAAACAATTAAACAAGATTAAATCAATTTTAAAACCTAATTTTCCTATTAATTTATTTAAATAGTTTACTAAATGAAAAAATGCTCTAAAATGCCTTTATTTAACTTTAATTTCAAGCAAATGTTTAAATATTAAAAATAGTAAAATATTAATTGATAATACTAAGTATTATCTAGAAATTATTATTTAAAATATTTTCTTGAAAATGAGATTATTAAAGGAATATTCCTTTCCTTTAATAATGATTCATACTATTTTTATTCTTTTAATTATAACTATTTTAAACTTTTTTATTTAATTAAACAGTGAAGAATAAATATGTTTTATTTTGAAAATAAGAATTGTGATAATATGAGAATTTGTCTTTATGGTGCTGGAAGCACTAATATAAAATCCAAATATACTGAAGAGTCATACAGATTAGGGGAGGAAATAGCTAAAAGAGGACATACCCTTGTATTTGGTGGAGGATCTACAGGTGTCATGGGAGCTGTATCCAAAGGGGCAATAGACAATAATGGGAAGGTAATAGGAATTGCGCCTGAATGGATGGAAGATTTTGAAGGAATCTGCAGAGACTGTGATGAGTTCATTTATACAGAATCCATGGACGAGAGAAAAAAGCTATTCTTAAAAAATTCAGATGCGTTTATAATAGCTCCTGGAGGAATAGGAACCCTTGATGAATTCTTTGAAATAATAGTATTGAAAAAATTAAAACAGCACAATAAAAAGATAATAGTCTTTAATCTCTTCGGTTATTATGACCCTATGTTAGAAATGCTTGATTTTATGTTGGAAGAAGGAGTCGTAAGAGAAGAGATTGATAAAAACACATTTAAAATAGCAGATTCAATTGATAAAATTTTTAAGCTTTTAGAAAAAGAATAATTTGAAAAAAAGTAAAAAAGTAAAAAAATTAAATTAATGAAAGAAATTAAAAAAATTAAAAAGAGAATATTAAAGATTAATTCCCTTTAATTGATTTTGCTAATGCCTTACCTTTTTCAAAGCACTCATCCAATACATCACTATCAGGCACAAAAGTTGCTTCATAGCTATCGCATACATCGAAACCTGCATTTTCAAGCTCTGATGTGAGCTTTTTAATGGCTCCACCAGCCCATCCTTTACTGCTGAATACTAAAGCCTTCTTAAAGCTGCCAGTTCCTTTAAAGTTTAAGCAATCTAACCAATACATAGTAGACCCGATTCTAGGATATGGCTTATTCATCATAGTGGGAGCACCTAACGCAATAGCTTTACTTTCTAAAACATCATGAACTAACTCATCAGGAGTGTTTTCCTGCATGAAATATAAAACACATTCCACATTTTCACTCATGATCCCTTCAGCGAGTGCATGAGCCATTTCTTGAGTGCTGTGATGCATTGTATCATAGATTACTGTTATCTTATCTTTACAAACACCACTGGCCCAGTTTTGATAAGACTCTACAATTGGCCTAGGATTTTTCCAGATTTGGCCATGACATGGCGCAATCATTTTTACCTGTTCCAATATTCCCAAATCTTTCAATTCATCAAATTTACGAGATAATGACATGGAGCCGAAAACAACAAGATTTGCATAGAACCTTCTGGAATGATCCAAAATAAATCCTAAATCATAATCTTCTGCATATCTTTTAGATAAAGCTAAATGTTGTCCAAATGCATCATTAGAGAATAAAATACCTTCCTCCATATACATTGTAAACATGCTATCTGGCCAGTGCAACATTGGAGCAGATACGAATGCTAAGGTTTTTCCACCTAAATCTAGAGTATCACCAGTTTTTACAAGATTCATATCATATCCCCTGAAATCATGGAACTGTGCCTGGAGAAACTCTTCACACTTTTTACTGCAGTAAATCTCGGCATCAGAGAATTTTTTAACGGTTTCCCACAGCCCAACGGAATGGTCCATTTCACTATGATTTTGAATAAGGACATCTATCCTAACATCATCCTTACCTTCTTTTGCAAATGCATCTTCAATTCTTGCAAATAACTGATTTGACTTTCCATGCTCAACATTATCAATTAATGCAACTTTCTCATCACCGAATACTAAATAACAGTTGTAAGTTGAACCTGGAATGCCAAAACCATGGAAACTTCTCCTGTCCCAATCGATTGCTCCTACCCAATATACACCATCTGCAATTTTAAAAGATTCTGCTTTCATACTAACACCTATAATTAACTTTTTAAAAATCCGAATAACCTTGCAAAGTTTAAAAAGATTAGAGGAATGAAAAATTAAATGATTTTATAAAAATTAATCATATAATTTATTCACCACTTCCAAAGCATGATTAAATGGAATCATTCCAGAGGTTAAAAGAACCACTTTTAAAACATCCATCATCTCATCACGACTAATGCCAAGCTCTTTTTTAGATTTAGAGACCTGTTTTAAGAATGAAGAGCTTTCATTATTAGTTGCTGAAATAGCTATCGCAATTAATTTTTGAGTCCTATAATCCAAAACTTTTGCATTCCAAATATTTTTATCCAAATTCTCAATAGACTCATATAGTTCAGGATCTTCCATTTTAATTTGACGGATCCCCTTACCAAAAAATACTTTCTCGCCCATGATCTAACATCCTGAAATAAAAAATAAATAGAATTAAGGAAAAAATAATTACTCAAAGACTTTATTTGCGATTTGCAAAGCCTTATTGAATGGCTGCATTCCGGAAGTCAATAAAACTACTTTCAAAACATCTTCCACTTCCTCACGGGTGATGCCTAATTCATTTTTAGCGCTGCTGATTTGCTTTTCAGTAGCACGGCTGTCGCCATTGGAAGCTGCAATTCCAATAGCTATCAATTTTTGAGTCCTATAATCCAATGCTTTTCCATTCCATACAGCATCATTTAAAGCGACAATAGCCTGATATAAATCTCCATCTTCCTCTTTTACCCTTTCCATGCCTTTTCCATAAAATACTTCTTCTTTCATTATAAAAACTCCATAAAATAGTCTTATTGAATAATGATAATTTATTTTGAAGATATTTAATGTTTTTGTCACTAAATGATGATGAAAAGTAAATTAAGGTTGGCAAACCTTGCATGGTTCGTATCCTTGGGCAATTGCATCAGCCCTGCTCTTGAAAGTGACCTTATTCTTTTCAGAAATCTTCTTTCCCCATCTGCATGTAGGGTAATGGAACTTATGGCTGTTTGCACTTGCAATATAAGATCCGGATACTGAACTGGATGAGGAACTTCCGCTGTTTGAAGAGCTGTATGAACTTACATAATGGGAATATCCATCTGAATTAGGTGCCCAGTCATATGGATAGAACTCGCTTGGAGGCATATACATGATTTCAGCAAGCCCTTCCTTTAAAAGCATTTCATTTAGGTTCTTGCCGTCTACGATGACAACAGCCAAATATCTGCCATATTTGTCAGTGTATTTTGAATCATCAATATCTAAGCTGACCTCCTTATTCAAACATAGCTTCTGAACAAAACGTTTAGAGCAGATATAACCTTCCACACCTCTTTCTGGAGTATTCACCCCTACAAAACGCACTTTTCCAAGGCCATCAACTTCAATGGTGTCTCCATCAGTCACATAAGTGCATAATCCAGTGAATTCCGCTTGGCAATCCGTATCATCAAACTTGTTTAGGATATCATCGTTAGACAAATCAGAATATTTGGAAAAAGGAATATCATGAGTGAATCCAGTTCCAGTATAAGCTGATCCTGCAGATAAAATAGAGAATCCTAAAATAAAAATAATTAGTATGATCAATAAACTTCTACCTTTTAACTTCATATTAATCCCCCTTTATTCAAATAAATGAAAATTTATTTTAAATAATTAATACTATTTTATTATTGGAAATATATAAAATTTATCTTTAAAAGAAAATATAAAAAAGTATAAAAAAATAATTTAATTAAAGATAATCAAATAAAAGATAATCAAATTAAAATAATCAAAATAAAGATAATCAAAATAAAGATAATAATTAAATTAAAGATAATTAAATAAAAGTAATTAAATAAAAAATAATTTAAAAAATAAATTAAAAAGATAAGTTTAGTGTTAAAAATGAAAATGCCTGAAAAGATTGATACTATTATGTTTGCACCCTGTGGAATGAACTGCAAGCTATGCATAAAGCATTTATCCGAAAGCAACTCATGTCCCGGATGCCTTATTGATAGCCCTAACAAGACCAAGAATGCATTGAAATGCAAAATAAAGAAATGTCTTGAAACAAAAAGAGTCAAGTATTGTGGCAGATGCAGTGAATTTCCTTGCAAGCTCATCAAAAAGCAA
>SUTG01000015.1 GCA_015063035.1 Methanobrevibacter olleyae | reverse complement strand
ATTTAGAGAGACGTTCTCTAAACTTTTTTTTTTTTTAATCTGATTAGAGTATTAAACTTCCAACCAGCACTATTAATCCTACAATCCAACAGTAGTATGCGAATATGTCCAGGCTTTTTTCTCTAACGATCTTAAGCAATACGCTTATAGCCAAGTATCCGGAAATAACTGCAACGACAAATCCTGCAATGCAAGCACTTATTTCAACGCTTCCTCCACTTAAGTCCTTGAGTTGGAAAACCGCTGCACCTAAGATTGCTGGAATTGATAAGATGAAACTGAATTTAGCGGCAAATTCCTTATCCAATCCTGCAAACAATCCTGCAGCTATTGTGGTACCGGAACGGGAAAGCCCCGGCAAAATAGCCAATGCCTGTCCGCATCCCATGATAAGAGCTTCTTTAATGGTCATGTTTCTAACATCTATTCTGCCGCTGTTCATTCTTTGGGACACATATAAAAGGCAACCGGTTATTAATAATAGGAATGCTGGTATGGTCAATCCATGAAACATTGATTCTACAATATCGTTAAACAAGACTCCTACAATTCCTATAGGGATTGTGGCCAATATTGTAAGCCAAGCCAATTTCTTGTAAGGGTCTTTTTTGATTTCTCCCATGAATTTCCCTTCCTTTAAGTCAACAAGACTTAAAAGGAATCCTTTAATCATATTCACAATATCATTAAAGAAATACACTATTACAGCCACAAGGGTTCCTACATGCATCAACACATCAAAAGCGAGTCCAACGTCCCCGACACCTAATGCCTGTTGGGCAAAAATCAAATGAGCGGAACTGCTTACAGGCAGAAATTCAGTTAATCCTTGGACAAGTCCAATGATCATTGCTTGAATAATATCCATTATTTCAACTCGTTTAGTTTTTTATAAAAATTTTTAATTAGTTAAGTTTTAAAAAGCTTTAAAAAAAATTTAATTAACTCATGTCTATTCGACATAAGTTAACCAATTATGAATGTCTTCAGATCTTCCATATACTGCATCGAAGTATTTTTCCTGCAATTCTTTAGTTACAGGGCCTCTGGATCCAATTCCGATTTGCCTGTTGTCGATTGCACGAATTGGAGTGACTTCTGCTGCACTTCCAGTGAAGAACACTTCATCAGCTAAGTATAATCTTTCTCTGGAGATGGTTTCTTCAGAGACTTCATAGCCTAAGTCCTTTGCAATGGTCATGATGCTGTCTCTGGTAATTCCTCTAAGGATGGAAGAACCTAAGTCTGGAGTGATGAGTTTGCCATCTTCAACGATGAAAATGTTTTCTCCACTACCTTCTGCAACATGTCCGTGATAATCCAATTGGATAGCCTCATCGTATCCATGTTCTCCTGCTTCCAAGTTTGCAAGTTGGGAGTTCATGTAGTTAGCTGCAGCTTTTGCAAGAACAGGCAATGTTCCTGGTGCAGGTTTTCTCCAAGTGGAAATGCCGATGTTTGCACCTTGTTCCATTTCCTCTTCTCCAATGTATGCTCCCCATTCCCAGACCGCAATGGTGGTGTTTACAGGACAGTTTAATGGGTTTACACCTAATTCGCCAAAGCCTCTGAAAGTGATTGGTCTGATGTAACAGCCTTTTAAGTTGTTTTCCTTAATGGTTGCTATGATTGCATCACAGATTTCTTCTTGAGTAAATGGAATGTCCATCTTGTAAATTTTAGCGGAATCAAATAATCTTTGTACGTGTTCTTTTAAACGGAATACAGCAGGTCCATTTTCAGTTTCATAACATCTTATACCTTCGAATACTGCAGTTCCATAGTGGACTACGTGAGAGAGAACGCTGATTTTAGCATCTTTTAATGCTACGAATTCTCCATCCATCCAAACTTTTAAATTTTCATCAAATGCCATATTTTCACCTTTTTGTTTTTTTAAAAGTATTTCTTCAATGTCAAATTTTATGTCAATGTAGTTAATTATAAGAATTGTTTGGTTAATCGGCACCTAGTGCCTGATTAAAAGGTTTTTAAAAATAATTCCTTTATTAACTATTTATTTTTTATATTTTAAATATATTGCTTATTTTAAAGATTTTTCATTAGATATTTTTGCATTTTATTCATTTATCTCTTATTTTTTTAAGATTAAACCAAAGATTTTTATTTTAAATCTTCTCCATCGAAAGTTTTAAATAAGATGTTAACAATATTTATTATGTAGTATGGTTCCGTGGTCTAGGGGTATGATATCTCGCTTACAACGAGAGGATCACGAGTTCGAATCTCGTCGGAACCACTCTATTCTTTATTTTTTGAATTAATTTTTTTAAAAAAACTTTAATTCTATTTTTTGCATTGGTTCCGTGGTCTAGGGGTATGATATCTCGCTTACAACGAGAGGATCACGAGTTCGAATCTCGTCGGAACCACTTCTCAACTTTTTTTTATTTTCAATATTTCTTCATTCATTTTTTTCTTAAATCAGCTATTTTTATTTTCAATATTTTTTCATTCATTTTTTTCTTAAATCAGTTATTTTTAATTTCCATTAATCAGTTCGTTGATTATAGAATAATATTTTTTTTTAAAAAACTAAATTTAAAAATCTGTTAAGAAAAAATATAAAAAAAGTATTTTTAAATAGAATTAAAATGAATAAAAAAAAAGAAAAAATGGTGGTTTAAAAATTAAATTAAGATTTGGTTGAAACTCTTTTTGTGTAAAAGCACTAATCTAGAAAGCAACAATCAATATCATGATTATCACTAATGAGATAAAGAACACGATTGATCCTTTCACTATAACATCCGCTTCTTTGTCTGAATACAATACAATGCCATAAGACAATATCAATGCCATAAATAGTTCAGCAATACCTAAGTATCCTGTAGGCACTTTTATTATTTTTCCAAGGATAAATCCAATTAAATATGAAATAATGACTACCACAGCAACAGATGCTATAGGGTTGCTTAATATAGGTTTTATAATCTCTCCCCATGGCTTGCTTGGCTTTTGAGGGACATGTCCGCCAAAATTACTTAAGGCATTATCAGAAGATGAGAAGAAGCTATGATTGTTTGTAGGCCTATTGCTTCTTTGGCTAAGAGATCCGGCTCTTCTATTTCCTGAAAGGGAAGGTACGCTTCTCCTTCTTTGAGTTTGTTGCTGACGATTTGCAAATAGTGTAGCACTTGGGCCGGAATAGTTGTCTCTAGGAGTTTTATTTAAGAACTCGGCACGGTAAAGGTCATCATCATATTCACTGTAATGACTCAATTCCAATCCGCCAACTTCATCCTCGTAATATTCCATGTCTTCAGAGAATTCCTCATAAGTTTCATAAGCACCTTGAAGCCTGTTATATGACTTGTCATCATCATATTCGCTATTATAATTTGATGTATTGTCAATATATTCTCTGCTAACATCTCTATGATAGAATGAATCGCTATCAATGTCTGTTAATCTGTTTGCTCCACGGTCTAATCTTGCCTTAGTTTCCTTGTTTTTATTTGAATATTTTTTAGCTAAAGTGACAAGGTTGTTTCTGTCTATAAGCTTTATCTTCCTCTCTTCAGCATATCTTTTTGCTTGAGATGAAAAACCGGAACTGGTTACAACAGCAACCTTGGAAGCTCTAAGCTTTTTACCGAGCACTTCCATTTCCTTTAAAACATCGATTCCTACTTCCCAATCCTTATCATAGTTTTTACATGCAACCACTAAACCAAAATCCCCCATGGATGTTTGAAGGATTGCATAAATGTCTACAACCTGTTGGGATGTCTTAAAATTTTTATAAACTTTAAAGCCAGAATCCTCAAGAACTTTAGCAATAAAATTCACTAATTGTGGCTTTTCCACGGTTTCACCTTATCTTAATTTTAATATAATATATTTATATTTTCTCAATATATAATTTTTATCAAAATTTTCTCTAAATTAATGAATTTTTATAATTTTTTCAAATTTTTTCATAATATTTATAATCATGAAAATATATACTAATATTAGTTATATAATCTAAAAAACTATTGAATTTTTTAAAAGATTTAGATTATTTTTAATTATAATTTTAAGGAATCGTTTATTATGTTATCTATTGGTCAATGTTACTTGGATTTTGTTGATAAAATCTTAAAAGAAGGAAAGGAAACATATAAGGATAGCGATCATCATTTAAAGGAAAGTCTTGGTAATTATTATTATATTGATGATCCATTGGATTTAAAATTCAGGGCTAAATATCAACACATGACTCCTGAATTGATGTTGGAAGAGATTAAAAGCGGAAAATTTGATATTCCTTCATGTCCTATCAAGGGAGATGCATTGTATGAATATGTCAAATCCTTTGAAATAAGGGATGATCAAGGTTTTGTTTACACTTATCCTAATCGTATCTTGGAACATTTTGGTGTAGACCAATTTGAAACCATGAAGCAAAGAATCCTAACAGCTACAGGAAGTAATCGTGCAGTGGCAGTTACAATTGACCCTGCATTGGATGGGGATAGGGAAGACATTCCATGCTTGCAAGTCTTGCAGATTCTTGTTAGGGATGGAGAATTAACCATTCACTGCTTCTTCCGTTCCAATGACATTTTTGGAGCATTTTATTCCAACATGTTCTTCATAACATATATTGGAATCAAAATGAAAGAGGAAGTCAATAAGGAAATAATGGGGGATAAACTAAACTTTGGCGGTCTTCATTACCATTCCACTTCCGGCCACATATACAGCAATGATATGAGAGCGGCCAGAAGATTGATTTCTGCAAATAAATAATCTTAGAGCTAATGTTTTTTTAAATTAGCTTCTTTTTTTATTCTTTCACATTTTAAATTCTAGGGGAAATTTATTCAATCGATATTTTCTAATTTTTATTGTTTGTTGATTCATATGAAAATTTTATTATCTAATGATGATGGTGTAGACGCATCAGGAATTTTAGCGGCTAAGCAAGTGGCTGATGAGTTTGGAGAAACTTGTGTGGTTGCACCTTCTAAACAGCAAAGCGGAATCGGTCATGCATTGACTCTCGTTGAACCTATCAGGGTGAATGAAGTCTATTTGAGAGATGGGGACATTGGATATGGAGTGACTGGAACTCCTACAGATGCAGTGACCATAGGCATTTATGAAATAATGGATGATTGGCCGGATTTGGTGATTTCTGGCATCAACACTGGTAGAAACACAGGTAAAGGAGAACTATCCACATCTGGTACAATTGGCGCTGCAACAGAGGCGGCTTCACTTGGAATTCCTACAATTGCAGTGAGCCAGCACACTCCTGATGACAATATAAAGTTTGATGAGGGCCATATTGAAATTGATTTTTCATCAAGTCAAAAGGTCTTAAGGGAACTTATCCAAAAGGTCATTGACAATGGATTTCCAGATGGGGCTGACATATTGAACTTGAATGTTCCAGCTGATCCTGATTCCTATGAACCTAAAATATGTCCATTGGCTACAAGAATGTATGAGCCTGTTGTTGAAATGCGTATAGACCCAAGGGGAAGACCTTATTATTGGATTGACGGCGTTTTTTACGAAGGAAATCCTAAAGACAGTGATGATTATGTCCTTTTAGAGGAGAATGTGCCTACATTGACTCCTTTGATATTGGATATGGCTCATGACTTGGATGCCTTAAAGGATTGGTATGGCAAGTAATCAAAATTTTGGGTTTTTGATTTTTTATTTTCAATCGATTCAAATCAAAATCAGAATTTAAATTTTATTTCATAATACACAAACAATATATAATATAAGATACATAATAAGATTAATTATAATTAAACATTAATTGAAATTCAATTTGAAAAAAATTTAAGGAGATAAAATATGTCTGTAAATCAACTTGAAGCTACATTGCAAGCTGTTACACACACTTTAGCAAAATTGGAAAAAGAAGGCTGTAATGACGAAAAGCTTTTAAAAGAGCTTAGAAAAGAAAGAGATAAAATTTTAAATGAATTAAACTTGAATTAAATTTTGATGATTTTTATTCAGTTCATTAAATAAGTTTATAAGATATTAAGAATAAATAATATGTTACGTATATTATTATTTAATTTTTATAATTTTATGAGGCTATATAATGAGTGACAATTTCCAAGTAAATAAACAATTTGCTAGATTCAAAGGCAAAGATGTTCTTATTGGTTTAAAAAACTGGGAAGAAGTAGAAGGAAAAATAATTACCATTGATAACTTTTTAAACTTAGTGTTGGATGATGGTGAAGGATTGAAAGTTATCAAAGGCGGAAAAATAGCATTTATTTCTATTCAAGAATAAATCTATTTCTCTTTTTCTATTTTTCTTAAATCTATTTTTTCTATTTTTTATGACCATTTTCTCTTTTTAAATTCATTTTTAGATTTTTCACATCTGTTTTAATTGTTACGAATGATTACTTCTTTTAAGAAATATGGGTAATGTTTTATCAGTTATAATGACTACTTCTTTTAGAAGCATTGATAATGTTTTAATTGTTACGAATGATTACTTCTTTTAAAAAAATATAGTTAAATTAAATTAATAATTTAACTGCATGCATCTTCAATGGATTCCCTGATTTCATCAATGCAATTTCCAAGCATAAGAGCCAAGAACATAGCGCCTCCAGCTCCAGCCCCTTCCTTGATGAAACCTTGTGTATAGTTCTTAAGCCCTTCGACACGGGAAATTTCAAAGTTAGGGTCTACAGCATATACAGTGATATCCCCTATTTGCTCTACAATGTTAAGCATGTCAGCAGTGTTATCCTTCACTACAAATGCAGTTGTTGCAAGGCAACTGTTTGAGAAGTCAAAGTCTGGATCCAATGCCTTTGCAATTGCACATGCAGCTGTGAGCTGAGTTCCTCCAGCCAATACGACAGGAACTTTCGCACCCATAAGGACTCCTGCAACTGCTGGAAGCATAGGGTCTCCAACAGCCCTCACCACATCAAAAGGATTGTTGTCTTTGGATTCTTCCAATCCTGCGTTTTTCAATCCCTCTTCAACAATAGCGTTTTTCATTTCATGAGGATTTGTGTCCATGCAACCGCTGACTTTTCCTTTTGCATCATAGCCAAGTCCGACCAATACTCCAAGAGCAGTGGTTGTACCTGCAGGGAGACTTTCACCGATTACAATGTAGTCATGATTTTCAGATAATATTTCAGCAAGCTCAAATCCCTTTTCAAAAAGCCCTTCAGGGTCTTCCACAGCTTCACCTGTTCTAATGTCTTTCCCATGCTTTCCTTCGCTTATGTCAAAGACGTCAGAGTTTGCCTTGATTTCACTTCCTGCATCCAATACCATAACCGGACAGTCACAAAGTGCAAGGGAACCTTTTGTAATCATTGATGGAGTAGGAGTTACAACTTCTCCAATGATTGTTTGAGGGATGTCTGTCATACATTTGACTTCCCCATCCAAAATAAGCTCTGCATCTCCAGCAGGGGTGTATTTGGTAAGTTCTGGAGTAGCTCCAGCACCAGTGAGGCCTGGAATCCTAGAGGTTTCAGTTGTAGCTATTGTACAAATAAAAATAGGGTTTTTCAAGGCTGGCAATTCTTTTACAAGTTTGTCTGATCCGTAAGTTTTCAATCCTTCTATCATTTTATCATCTTGAATTTAATTAATTTTTTTAAAGCATTCTTGATTAAATTAATTTAAAGTTATTGTCATTTCTTGATTAAATTAATTAACTTTGTTCTATAAATATATTATTGATAAAAATTATATAAATGTATGTTAATATACTTATTATAAACTGATTTTATTCATTTTTAAAATTTTCAAATGGTGCATTGAAATTGATATCTTTAGGAATTGAAGGAACTGCAGAAAAGACTGGAATAGGCATTGTAGACAGCGATGGCAATGTATTGGCTATGGCTGGAAAACAATTGTATCCAGAAGAGGGAGGCATACATCCAAGGGAAGCTGCGGAACATCATGCCAAATGGATTCCTCAACTCATTCCACAAGCTATGGAAGAGGCAGGACTTAGCTATAAGGATATTGATTTCATCTCCTTTTCACAAGGCCCAGGTCTTGGTCCAGCACTTAGAACTGTTGCAACTTCCGCAAGAACACTTGCATTGAGCCTTAATGTTCCAATCGTTGGCGTAAATCATTGCATAGGGCATGTTGAAATAGGAAAATTGGATACTGGTGCTCGAAATCCGGTAACTCTTTATGTAAGTGGTGGAAACAGTCAAGTGATTGCTTATGAATCCGGCAGATACAGAATCTTTGGTGAAACTTTGGATATAGCCATTGGAAACTGCCTTGATCATTTCGGTCGTGAGACAGGACTTGGACACCCTGGAGGGCCAGTTGTTGAAAAGCTCGCAAGAGAAGGTTCCTACATCGATTTGCCTTATGTTGTTAAGGGTATGGATTTCTCATTTTCAGGCCTTTTAAGCGCTGCTTTAAGGGCTCATAAAAACGGAGAAAGAATCGAGGACATATGCTACAGTCTTCAGGAAACTGCATTTGCCATGCTTGTTGAAGTGACAGAAAGGGCACTTGCACATACAGAAAAGGATGAGGTTCTCTTATGTGGAGGAGTTTCTGCAAACAGCAGGCTACGGGAAATGATGAAAATTATGGCAGAAGAGCATTATGCAAAATTCTATATGCCTGAGATGAAATACTCTGGAGACAATGGGGTTATGATTGCATGGCTCGGCCAATTGATGTATAAGGCCTATGGGCCACTTAAAATAGAGGATACCAATATAATTCAAAGATTCAGAACCGATGAAGTGGATGCCCCATGGGTTGACAATACAAAATGCAAGTTGAACTTGCCTGAGGAGCTTAGAGCTAAAGGAGCCGAATCAGATATTTATGAGGCAACTTGGCTTGGAAGGGAAGCCATTGTGAAAAACAGGGTTTCAAAATCCTACAGGATAGATGAGATAGACAATAAAATCAGAAAGCTTAGAACCAAAAGTGAGGCAAAAATATTGTCTGATGTAAAAAAGACAGGGGTCAGGGCTCCTGTTTTATATGATGTTGACTTTGAAGACAAATCAATTGTCATGGAAAAGATCAATGGCTCTTTAGTGAAGGATATCATGCATGAAATTGGAGAAGACAAAAGAAGGGAATTGGCCATAGCCATTGGTGAAAACATCAAGGCATTCCATGACGGCGACATTATCCATGGGGACTTGACAGGTTCCAATATGATTTTGATTGATGATGATTTGGACAATATCAGCGATAACCTTGCCATTTTTGACTTTGGACTTGGCAAATACTCTGACCTTTTGGAAGATAAGGCAGCAGATCTCTTGGTTTTAAAGAAATCATTCCAAAGCATTGATTATGATATTGCCACTGAAACATTTGATTGGATTCTAGAGGCTTATGATTCCAACAATCAATCCAAGATGGCAAACAAGATTGCTGAGATTGAAGGCAGAGGAAGATACACTCACTAAAATTTCTCTATTATTTTTGTTCTATTGATTTATCCAATCAAAAATTTTATAATTTTTTCATTTTTAAAATGCTTATTTTTATGTATAGTTTACTATATTAAACTAATTTTTGATTTTGACTATAATTTTTCAATATTAAAGCAATATTATAATAAATTGATGTTTATTCTTAAAAAGAAAGATTTATATATCTTTTTTATTAAATTAAATATTACATTACACATTTTTTAGGGATATGTGTTATTCAAAAAAATGAAAATAAAATTCTTAACGATTTTTAGGTGTTAATGGTTATTGAGTTTTTTATTTATTAGCTATGGTTGAGAAAGGTTTTTATTTTTTAGGGGGAATAATTCACATGGTTTGATATTATGCTAAAAGATAAAAAGTTTCATATTCCCTTTAGATATGATATTGAAGATGAAATATTTGTTATTTGCATGTCTGAAATTGAAGAATTTCCAAATTACATCACTAAAATTTCAGATAATTTTAATAAATATGATAATAGAGTTATCTCATCTTCATTTGAGAATCTAAATTTAGATTCTGTAAGAGAAAGGTCTAATGGGAATTTAATAAATATAGAACATCACTCCTCTATAAATGATTATTTAATGAGGAGAGATTATAGTTATTGTGTAAGTTTGCATAAGGCTTCTAAAAAGAAAGTCGATCCCTTTATTTTTTACACTGGCAAATTGCCAGTAAATAAAGTGCATAGTTTAAATGATTTAATGTTTTTCAGTCCTATGTGGTTTATTACACAAGAAGTCAATGGCAATATTTTACTTAATAATCTGAAACATAAAACTTTCAATCAAGATGAATGGGATGTTTATGATATTTTAGATTTCATTTGGCTTCCAACATTTTACAATGGGATGTTTATGATATTTTAGATTTCATTTGGCTTCCAACATTTTACAATGATTTGTCTATAGAAGGTCTTCTATTAGAACTTTTAGAATTATTTGGTAAAATCATTGCTGATGATTCATTATTAGATATAGCAAAAAGATGTTTAGAATTATGGTTAGGAAGAAAGATTAGGGATTCAAAAAATAAGGAATTTATTATGGAAGTGTTAAATATGTCAAAATTGGTACAAAGACCTTTTGAAGAGGTTCTAGAAGAGGCTATCATTGCTAATTGCTTGGAACAGTTTGAGGAAGTAACTTTAGAAAGAGGTAAAAAAGAAGCTAGGGAAGAAGCTAGAAAAGAAGCTAAAGAAAGAGAAGACTTTTTAATTTCTAAGCTTTTAGAGAATCATAGCCCTGAAGAGGTCTCAAATGATTTAGATATTCCTCTAGAAAAGATTTTGGAAATAAAAAATTCTAAATGATTTTCTATTCTTTCTTAAAATTTTTTAGATAAATAATTAAATAACCTTTCATATAATAAAAACTATGATAACATTTATAACTGGGAACGAACATAAAGTAATAGAAGCAGAGAATATTTTCAAACTTTTTGGCGTTGAACTTGAGCATATTGATTTAGGTTACATGGAACCTCAAGGAACTCTTGAGGATGTAGCAAGATTCGGTGCTAAATATGCTTGCCAAGAGTTAAATCGCTCTGTGATTGTTGAAGATGCTGGTTTATTCATAAGAGCTTTAAATGGTTTTCCAGGAACTTACTCGAAATTTGTACAGAATTCACTTGGAAACCAAAACATATTAAAACTTATGGATGGAGTTGATGATCGATACGCTGAATTCAGGTCAGTTATTGGCTATTGCACACCCAATTCTGAGCCCAAGGTCTTTTTAGGGCGTGTCGAAGGTCAAATAGCTTTTGAAGAAAGAGGCAATCTTGGTTTTGCTTACGACCCTTTATTCATAATAGAGGAAGATGGCAAGACCTTTGGAGAACTTACTACAGAAGAGAAGAACCAGTATTCACATAGAAGAAATTCTTTAGAAAAATTTATCAATTGGTATGTAAACCAAGATGATGAATAATAAATTTTTAAATATTTTTTAATTAACCAATATTAGAATGGGCAATTTTATCTAAGATTGGCTGTTTTATCGTAGTTTAATTGATGAAATTTGAAACTTATTGTTTTTATTTAGGTCATGCTTTGGTAATTTTTTAAAGATTTTTTCAAAACGAATTTAAAATAATTTTTTAAAATGATCATTGTCATTAAATCGTTTTTAAATGGTTTTAAATGACGATTTTTCATTAATAATTATTTTACAAAGGACCTTACTATAAATAATCAAAAAACTTATTGGAGAGGATATTTATGGCAAGACCAGAATGGATCGCATACAGTAACGAAGAAATCGAAGAATTTATTGTAAAATTCAAAAGAGAAGGCAAATCTGCAAGTCAAATCGGAATAATTTTAAGAGACCAATACGGTATTCCTAGTGTAAAAGAAGTCACTGGTGAAAAAATTACCCAAATCTTAAAAAGAAACGGTCAGGCTGAAGAGTACCCTGAAGATTTAATGAATTTAATCAGAAGAGCAGTAAATATCAGAGATCACTTAGAAGAAAACCCAAAAGACCTTCATGGTAAAAGAGGATTAACTATCATTGAATCTAGAATCCGTAGATTAGGTAGATACTATGCAAAGAATGGTCAATTACCAGAAGGATGGAGATACGATCCAACAAAAGCAGCACTTCTCGTTAAATAGAGACAATGAAAAATTTGATTCTCTATTAAGTAGAGGATGTGAAGCTAGTGATATGCTAAAGAAGCATATTGCAAATGATAACATTATTAGATTAATTTCTCATAATGATGCTGATGGATTGTCATCAGCAGGTATTATAGCTAATGCCATTAAGGAAGAGGGAGGACAATTCCACATTACTATTGTCCCTCGCCTTAAGGCTGATGTGATTAGGGATGTTGCAAAGGAAAAATATGAATTGTATGTTTTTTCAGATATGGGCAGTGCCTGTATCAAGCAACTCAATTCCCTAAAGGCTGATGTTATTGTTGCAGACCATCACCAGCCAAGCGCCCATGAACCTAAAGACAATCTCGTTCATGTCAACCCTCATTTATTTGGCGTTGACGGAAGTCGTGAAATAAGTGGTGCAGGGTCTAGCTATTTGTCAGTTAGAGACATGGACAAAAAGCATTTGGCCTATATGGCGCTTATTGGTGCATTTGGTGACATGCAGTGCCAGAACAGATTTGTTGGTGTAAACCAATTAATTTTGAAGGATGGTTTGGAAGCAGGCAATTTGGAAATCCATGAAGACTTAAAGATAGTCTCTAAAGCACAAGAGCCTTTATTCAAATCAATTGCTTATACATTGAATCCTCCACTTCCTGGTTTAACAGGTAGTTTGGAGAACTCACAGGAACTTCTTGAAAAAATGGGAGTTTCCTATGGCATTAAGTTCATTGAATTGGAAGATGAGGAAAAGGATGTTGTTAAAGATGAACTTGTAAAGGTAAATCCTCAAATATTTGGGGATGTTTACAGTGTTCCTCGTGAACATCCAGTCTTACGTAATTTAGAGGAGTATTCTGCAATCTTGGATGCTTGTGGTAAAAACAAGGAGTATGGATTGGCGCTTAGCATTGTTCTTGGTGAAAGAGAGGAAGCTTTAGATAAGGCTCTCAATCTTCAAAAGACTTATAGGAACGACCTTACTAAAGGGTTTGATTGGATCAGCCGCGAGGGCGCCCAACAATTGAATTACATTCAATATCTCTATAGTGAGGATAAGGTTCTCAAAAGCATTATGGGAACAATTGCAGGTGTTGGAATGTCTGCTAAAATCTTGAATGACGATAAGCCTATTTTAGGATTGTCAAGACTTCATAAGGACATTAAGGTTTCCGGCAGGGCAACACGACCAATGGTTGCACGTGGAGTTAATTTAGGCAAAGCGTTAAGCGAAGTCGCAGTTAACTTTGGCGGACAAGGTGGTGGACACGATATAGCAGCTGGCGCTATGATACCATATGAAGCTAAGGATCAATTCTTACATTTAGTTGACCAAGCTATTGAAGCTCAATTAAATAGTTAAGATTATTCTTAGCTATTATTTTTTTAATCATTTTTTTAAAATTTAACATTGATTTTTATTTTTAATTCCATTTCCACTATTTTTAACTTTTTTTAAATCTATTCTTTTATTAATTTTTCATTGATATTCTAATTTTTAGCCTATTTTTTTAAAAAGTATTTTATAATTAAAATACAAAAATAATAATGTTATATTATTTTGCAGATTGCAAAAAATTTTTAATTTACTAAATGATTATTATAATTGCTTATATTATTTTATTATTGATTGGTGGAATCTTATGAATGTTGATAAATTAGTTGGCAATACCCCAATGATTAAAATTGATTATGAATACGAAGGAAAAAAGGGAAGCATTTATTCTAAAGTTGAATATTACAACTATTCTGGAAGCATTAAAGACAGAATAGCATTATACATTATCCAAAAGGAAAAGGAAAGAGGAAACCTAAAGGATGGTCAACCTATCATTGAGGTTACAAGCGGAAACACTGGAATCGCTTTCAGTGCAATTGGAGCGCTTTTTGGCCATGAAGTACATATTTTCATGCCTGATTGGGTATCCCTTGAAAGGATGAAACTTATTGAAATGTACGGTGCGAAAATCCATCTTGTATCTAGGGAGGATGGAGGATTTAAAAAAGCTCTTGAACTTGTAGATGAGTTTGCAGATGAAATAGGTGCCTATAAGCCTCTTCAGTTTGACAATGAATTGAATGTTGAAGCCCAATACATGACTACCGGAAAGGAAATTGTTGATGCAATTCCTGACGTGAATGCATTTGTTTCAGGTATTGGAACCGGTGGAACACTTATGGGAATCGGCAAAAGATTTAAGGATCATAATCCTGATGCTAAAGTCTTTGCATTGGAGCCAAGCACATTGTCCATTCTTAAGATGGGAATGGATGAGGGAAGCCATTTGATTGAAGGTATTGGTGATGACTTCATTCCTGGAATCGTTGATGAGGAACTGATTGATGACATTGTCCTGATTCATGACTGTGATGCAATAAACATGTCTAAAAGGATTGCTCAGGAATTAGGATTGGGAATTGGAATTTCAAGCGGTGCAAACTTCTTGGCAAGCGTAATCATGGACAATGATGACTTGAAGATTGCAACAGTCTTCCCAGATGACAACAAGAAGTACATAACTACCAAATTGTCTGAACCTATTGATGAAAATCCTGAATTGATTTCCAATCATATCAAGCTTATCGGTTTTGAAGTAATTTAGATTAACTGAACATTCAAATTTTACAAAATTTCATTAGGGGAGTTTTCATGTTTTTAACTAAAGAAGAAGAGAAGATGGCTAGTGGTGAATATGGAGAAACCATTAGAAAGAGTATGGATATCTTAATTGCATTGGGAGACATTTATGGTGCAGAGAAATTCGTAGACATCAAGTCTGCTCAAGTGTCTGGAGTATCCTATAAGACCATAGGCCAAGCAGGTCTTGAATATCTTGAAGACTTGGCGAGAACCGCTGAAATCATTTATAATGAAAATGGCACAATAAGCGATAAAAGTGGAATTGCAACAATATCTGCAACACTTAACCCTGCAGGAACCGATCTTGACAATTGGGAAGATTTCGGTTTTCCTCCAGAGTTCGCTAAAAAGCAAGTGGATATCTGCAATGCCTATGGAGCGCTTGGAATAAGCACTACATGTACCTGCACTCCTTATTTGATTGGAAACGTCCCAAGATTCGGTGACCATGTTTCATGGTCTGAATCCTCTGCAGTCGCTTATGTGAATTCTGTAATCGGTGCAAGAACAAATCGTGAAGGAGGTCCTGGAGCATTGGCTGCAGCTATTGTAGGTAAGACTCCTTTATATGGATTCCATTTGGATGAAAACAGAACAGCCAATTTGCTTGTTGATGTTGAATGTGAACTTGAAAGGGCTGATTTCGGTGCTTTAGGTTATGCAGTAGGTCAAGTGGTTAAGGATGGAGTTCCTTACTTTAAAATGCAAAACAAATCATATCAAGTTGAAAACGGCAATCTGAAGGCTCTTGGTGCAGCGCTTGCATCTTCCGGTGCAGTGGCTTTATACCATGTTGAAGACATCACTCCAGAGTACAAGTTTGCTGACATTGGCAATGCTGACGATAAGATTGTAATCACTAAAGATGATATTGTAGAAACAAGGGAAAAGCTCTCAACAGCAGAAGGATATGCAGACCTTGTATGCTTAGGCTGTCCGCATGCTTCCTTAGAGGAAGTTAAGGAAGTTGCAGAAATAGTCAAAGGCAAGAAGATCAAAAACGAGCTTTGGGTTTGTACTTCAATCAACATCAAGGAAGCCGCTAAACGATTAGGATACCTTGATGCCATTGAGAAGGCTGGAGGTAAGATCTGCTGTGATACATGTATGGTAGTTGCCCCAATAGAGCAAATGGGCTATGAAGTCATTGGAGTCAACTCTGCAAAGGCAGCTAATTATGTACCTTCAATGTGTGGCCTAAAGGTTATCTACAATGACATTGAAAACCTATTAGATTTCGAATAGGTTTACTTTTTCTATTTTTATTTTTTTATTTCAAATAAATTTTTTTTATTTCCTCTTTTTTATTTTTTGTAAGGGTATATTTTCATTTTTTCTTCTTTTTTCTATTTTTTGTAAAGGCATATTCTCATTTTTTTAGTAATTTTATAGATTTTCATTATCTTAACATATAAAAATTCTAACAGATAAAAAAATTTAACAGATAAAAAATTTTTAACAGACATATTTATAAATAACAGAATCCTATATTATATTGGAGATGATTTTCATGAAAATACTTGCAAATACCAAAATTTATAAAAATTATCAAACTGCTATCCCAAAAGAGTTTAGACAGCAGTTCAATATTGATGAGGACACCATTATTGAGTGGGGAATTGATGATGATGGCAGACCTCAAATTAATTTTAGAAAAAAAGTTACCTTAGATGATGTTATTGGAATAATAGAGGATGGTGAAGAAGTCAGTTCTGTAGAATTAAAAAGGAGATTGTACGAATGAGTAGAATATTAGTTGATTCATCATTTTTAATAGCATTGTTTAGAAGGGATGATTTGAATCATGCTCTTGCAATTGAAAACAAAGATCTATTGAATAATCCTTGTTTTATCACAAATCTTGTTATTTCTGAGGTTCTAACGGTTTTAGCAATGAAAACCAAGGACATGGATTTAGTCAATTTGGCTTTTAATTTTATGAATGATAATTTCACGATAATTAAGGAATTCCAAACCCATAATTTTAATTATAATGTCTTTTCATTATTTTCCCAATTCAATGATGAAAACTATAATCTGAGTTTTGTTGATTCCTCATTAGTTTACTTATCAGATATTCATGGGTTTAAATTATTAACTTTAGATAATGGGTTTAAGGGAATTAGTAATGTTGATTTAGTTTTATAGCTTATCTCTTAATAATTAACACTTATTTTAATAAACTTTAAGTTATATAAGAATAATAAATAATATCATATAAATTTATGAATCATTTGCCATGTCCTATTATTGGTAAAGGATTTCTAAATTTAAAAATTATAAAAATTTTTATAATTCTTATAATTCCTATAAAAATTCTTATAAATACTTATAAAATTCTAACAAAATTACATAAACCTTCAAGGAGTGTTACTTAATGAATGTTATTGTTGTAGGAGCAGGAAATGCAGGTCGTCCTGTTGCAAGATTATTGAACTATGCTGGCCACACGGTAAAGATAACCGATCCAAAGAAAATTGAAGACTTCCACATGGATGTTCAAAAGACTTTAAGACTTATGGAAAAAGAAGGAGTGGAATTAGATTTAGGTGTATTTGAACCGAATCTTGATGGAATCGATACAGTTTACTTATCTCCAACTGTACCGGAAAATGCTCCAGCTTACAAAATCATAAAAGAAGCCAATCTCAATGTCTTTTCCAACGATGATTTCGGAAGATTGGCAGACAGTTTCATTGACATTGACATAATTGGAATCACTGGCAGTGTAGGTAAAACCAGTACCACCCATATGGTAACAGAAATCTTCAGAACTGCAGGATATCAAGTTTGGATCTGCTCATCCATGACCCAAAACCTTGTTAGTGAAGTCATTGTTGACGGAATCATTAAGGGAATCCCAGAAAAATCCGACATTGCCGTTTTGGAGCTTCCTCATGGTACCGCAGGATTAATGGCGGAACTTCAGCTTAAGGTAGGGGCATTGCTCAATATTTATGAGGAGCATTTGTCTGAATTTGGAGGTTCAATGGAACGTTACACCCAAAGAAAAATGTTCATTGCTAAAAATAGTGAAAACTTCATTACAAGCATTCATTGCAAAGACACTGTAAAAGAAGCAAGACCTGACGCAATCTTTTACGCAATGGTTAAGGATTTGCCTGGATACGATCCATCCAAAAAATCCGAATACTTTGACAAGGTAGCAAACTTTGAGGAAATTGCTATTGGTGAAGGCCAAGTATGTAATTTTATTGGTGATAGCGCTAAAGGCGCTATTGATATCGCTTATAAATTCAGAAACAAATCCAAAGAACTTAAAAAAGGCAGCTTTACTTCCGAATTCCATATGATGAGCTATTACTATGAGAATGCAGTTGCTGCAACAGCTATTGCTATGGCTTATGGATTGCCTGTTGAAACTATCAAGGAAGGTCTTGCAAACTTCAAAGGACTTTCAGTTCATATGGAATACATTGGAGACTACAATGGCAGGGAAGTTTACATTGACGCTTCCTACTTAATTGAAGGTATTACTGCTGCACTTGACTTCTTAGGTGACAGAAGCCTTGTCCTATTGCTTGACAACTTTGACACTTCCACTTACAGGGATAAGAAGGAAACAGGTAAGCTTATGGGTAAGTATGCTGATGTAATGGTAGCTACTGGATTCAATGAGGTTTACCAAAGAGTTGACTTGGAACCTGCACAGGAATTGCTTGATGCTGCAGTGGACTCCGATGCAGTTAAGGTAATTGCAGGAACCATGGAAGAAGGTGCAGAACTGGCCATTAAATATTCTAAACCTGGAGACACTATCCTTCACTTAGGACCACAGCTCATGCAGGATCCTGAAGGAATCATGGAAAAGATAGTGACAGGTTTAGAGGAAGGCTGTAAAAAATACGACTAGCCAAGCTTTTAGCCTTCGGCTAAAACCTTGACCAAAATTTTTTTCCACATTATTGAGTAATAATATTTTTTCTTTTTTTAATTAATTTTTATCTTTTCATGAAGGTGTTAAATTGAATAGTTTAGAGCTCTCTTCCATGTCTGATGAGGAATTGGCTTCATTGGATTTGGAAAATAAAACCTTTGGTGTAATTGGTGTTTGTGGGGTTGTAGGAAACCTGGTTGCAAGAATCCTTATGGACAGGGGCTATTCTGTAATTGGAACAGATATCTCATCTAAAGAGGATTGCAGATTCCACTCTTCATTTGAAGGCTATGACATAGAAATATTCTTTGGAGGCCATCCTGAAGAATTCTTTAGGAAAATAGATTTCATAGTTCCTCCTCCAAGCATGCCGAAGAATGCAAAGGTTTTAAACTTGGCTTCCAATAAAGGAATCAAGGTCATTGAGCTTGGAGACATTTTTAAGCTATTTAAACCAGAAAAGCCTGTAATGTGCATTGGCGGAACCAATGGAAAGACCACCACAACAACTCTTTTGAAGCATATTGCATATTCTGCAGGCATCAATCCATGTGAGCATAACTTGAAAGGCATGCAAGGCAACAATGAATTCATCCCATCACTTCAAACCCGATTGAATGGTGATTTAGCTATTTTAGAGACAGGCACTGACGGCACTCCCGGAGGATTAAAGTCCATTATAGATTTGACCCATGCCAATTTTGGAATCTTGACAAACATTACAGTTGACCACTTGCAGGACCCCCATGAGAATGATGAAACAGACTTCATCACAAGAAGCTTTTTAGAGTATGCTAAAGTCAAGGGAGAACTTGTAAAAGGCATTGAAGAGAATGATGGCACCTTAATCTACAATAGTGATGATCCAACAATTGTAGGATTGTTCAAGGAAATAGACTTCAATGGTGATGCAATCAGCTTTGGCCTTGAAGATGAGCCATGCAGAGTATCAACAAAGCCATGCTGGTGTGGCAGGGACATTGAGATAAACGAGCTTATTTCCGGTTGCGGAACCTTTGAATGCGAATGCGGCATCAAGTATGAAAAGCCAATGTACTTGGCTAAAAACATTTCCATAAAGGACAGGACATTCACTCTTGAATCCCCTGAAGGTGAAACAGATTTCACCATTTCACTTGATGGATTGCATAATGTCTACAATTCAGTTGGAGCAATCATTGCAGCAAGAAGATTCCTGAATCTTTCTGATGAAGAGATTCAAAAAGGGCTTTTAAGCTTTAAGGGAACTGCTGGAAGAATGGAAATAATGGGTAAAGTTGGAGATAAGACCATTATGGTTGACTATGCTCATAATCCAGCAGGTGTTGAAACCGTATTAAAGGAAATCACTAAAATATATGGTGATACAACAATTGTTATCACAGTTACTTCTGAATCAGGCCATGAGGGAGACATTGAGATTTTAGAAAAGGCCTTGGATAATGTAAAATATATCGTTCCAGCTTCTCACGATTCAAGACTTGTTGTAGATGAATTATTGGCATCTGCAAAAGAAGGAAATGCTGATTTTGATTATGAAACTTTAGAGAAAACCTTTGTTTTCACTGAAGATGCACCTGAGCAAGCTTCTAATTTTACTTTAGGAGCTAACCAAGAGCAAGTGGTTGAAGGTGTCAAGGCAGCTTTAAAAACTGATGCAAACATTGTTATAGTTATTGGTGAAGCTGCATTTAAATTCAATTCAGCTATTAGTGAATTATGCGATAAGGATTAAATGCTTTTAATCCATTCTTTTTTTACTTTATCTTTATTTTATCTTTATATTTTATTTATTTTTACTTTATCTTTATTTTATCTTTATATTTTATTTATTTTTACTTTATCTTTATTTTATCTTTATATTTTATTTATCTTTATTTTATTTTTATTTTAAATCAAGATTATGTCCTTTTGATTAATTTTCAACTGCTCTCTATAAATATTTAAATAATATCTAAATACATATATTATTTCATGGTTACTTATATCGAACATCCTTTAATTAGGCCGAATTCAGCAGAAGCTAGGATTTATCAACAGGTATTGGCAGCAGATGTATTGAAGAAGGGAAATACAATGATTGTAGCTCCAACAGCTTTAGGTAAGACAATCATTGCAATACTCGTGGCTGCAGATAGGCTTCAAAAATTAAAAGGATCAAAAATTCTTATTTTAGCTCCAAGTAAACCATTAACCATACAGCATGAAGAAAACTTCAAGCACTTCCTAAATGTTCCTTGCACCTCAATCACTGGGGCTGTAAAGACAGATGAACGGGAAAAGCGATGGAGAGAGTCACAGGTCATTTGTGCAACACCTCAAACCGTTGAATCAGACCTATTGAATGAAAGATACAGTTTGGATGACGTTTCCCTTGTTGTTTTTGATGAATGTCACCATGCAGTAGGTTCCTATTCCTATGTTTACCTTGCATCAAGATATGTCAAGGAATGTCAAAACCATCTCATTTTAGGACTTACCGCTTCTCCAGGACATGACAAGAGCAAGATCAAGGAAGTTTGCGAAAACCTTTTCATTCAGGATATCACCATCAAGACTGAAGAGGACCCTGACGTAAAGCCATACTTCAATCCAATCAACATTGACTGGATAAAGGTTGAAATGGGTCCAAGACTCGAAAAAATCAGAGATTTGGTGAATAAGGCACTAAAGGTTCGTCTCAAGGGCTTGAAGGATTTAGGAATCATCAACACAGTGGCTGTAAACAAAAGGGATATACTGAAGGCAAGGTCTAGGGTTCAAAGGAAAATAGGCCAATCCGTAAATCCTCCTAAGGAATGTTTCCAGGCAATATCCATTCTTTCTGCAGTGATTAACTTGCAGCATGCATTAGGGCTTTTGGAAAGTCAGGGAGTTGCTCCATTCAACGATTATGTGGGAAGACTCAGAAAGAAAACTACAAGAGCCGCTAAGAATATCCTGCTTGATCCAAACTTTTCAAAAGCGGTTTATCTTGCAAAAGAGGCAGAGGAGTATGGCCTTGAGCATCCAAAGATGAAAAAGCTCATAGAACTCCTTAAGCTAGAGCTTGGTATGGATGGCCAGACAAGATTGAAATCACTCAGAGATGATGGTGAGGATAATGACAGTCCTAAAATCATCGTGTTTACACAGTTTCGAGACACTTTAGACATGATTCATGAAAGATGTGAGAAGGAAGGAATCAAAAGCGTCAGGTTCTATGGTCAAGGAACCAGTGACGGCAAGAAAGGATTAACTCAAAAAGAGCAGAAAAACATCATCAAATCCTTTAAGACTGGAAATTACGATGTTTTGATTTCAACAAGCGTTGCAGAAGAAGGTATAGATATCCCTGCAGTTGATTTGGTTATTTTATATGAACCTGTTCCATCTGAAATCCGTATGATACAAAGAAGAGGGAGAACTGGCCGTAAATCATCAGGTAGGATGAAGGTCTTGATAACCAAGAAGACAATAGATGAAGGTTATTACTGGACAAGCGTTAGAAGAGAGTCCAGAATGAAGACACAGCTTGCAACACAGGAGGCTATTGAAGAGCTAAAGCTTAATGCTGCTGAAAAGATTGAAACAGAACGTAAAGTTAAGGTTTTAGGCAAAAGGGAAAACTCAATTATAGAGGAACCTGTCACTTCGGATATGGATGATTCATTGGAAGAGGAAGTCAGTGATGAGGATATTGAAGAGATCAATCTTGAAAATGAGAATGAAATCAAGCTGAAAGAGCTTAGAGATAAGGAAGCCAAAGAGCAACAGGCTTTAGAAGATGCGATTTATGAAGAGCTTGCCAAAAATCCTCAAAATCAGGATCTGGTTGTTTATGTTGATACAAGAGAAGGAAACTCCAAGGTCATAAGGGCATTGGATACAATTGGCGTTAAGGTTAAAGTCAATACAATGGCTGTTGCAGATTATCAAGTTAGTGAGGAAGTTGCAATAGAGAGAAAGACTGCAAAAGACTTTGTAGATTCCATTGTTGATAAGAGACTGTTCAAGCAGGCAAGAATGATGATGGAAGAGTTTAAAAAGCCAATCATGATCCTTGAAGGAGATGATTTCTATTCAGGATTCATAAATCCTAATGCAATCAGAGGTGCCATGACCTCTATTGCACTTGACTATGGCATCAGCATCATCCCAACAAGAACAGAGGAAGATACTGCTGCAATGATTAAAAGAATTGCAATCAGGGAACAGAAAGGTGAAAAACGCAGCATCCAAATCAGGACTGAAAGAAAACCTCAAAACCTTTGGGAACAGCAACTTTTCATAATAGAATCATTGCCTGGAATAGGACCTGTACATGCAAAGAGATTGCTTGAACACTTTGGAACTGTTAAGGCCGTCCTTGAAGCAGATGAGAAAAAACTTCAGGAAGTCGAGGGAATCGGTAAGAAAACAGCTAAGAACATTAAGGAAGTTGTTGAAGGAAAGTATCTCTATTTCAAAAAAGATGACAATCAAAAGAAACTTAAATGACTCTTAGGTTTCTTTATTTTCTATTTTTTTAAATTTCTTCTTTTTTCAAATGATTGTTCCTTTGATAAAATTTTTTTCTTTTTTTTAATTTTTAGCATGCTTGTTCCTTTGATAAAAAAATTATCTCATTTTAAAAAATTATTATATATAATAAAAGCTAAAAATAACTATTAGTTTAAAAATAACTATTATTTAAAAAATTCAATATAATATTTATTTCATAATATTTTTTCATAATTTTTATTTCAATCAATTTTACAAATTTCATTTAGATGGTGATTATTTGAAGATTTTAATGGATGAAAGAGGAAAAAAATACTTAATCAAGGAAGATAGAGAGTTCCAAACTGATTTAGGTATTATTAAAAAAGAGCAAATGGAAAGAGCTACTATTGGTGATACAATAATCACTCATTTAAATAAGGAGTTTAAAGTCATTAAGCCAACTGTAAATGATTTCATTGACTTAATGGACAGAAGATGTTCCATTCTTATCCAAAAGGATATTGGAACTGTTCTTGCTCGAACTGGACTCGGTTCAGGTGATAGGGTAATCGATGCAGGTACAGGTGCTGGAGCTATTGCATTGAACTTCGGAAATGTTGTCGGAGAAAAAGGTAAGGTATTCACTTATGAAATACGTGAAGACTTTGCAGAGGTTGCTAAAAAGAACATTGATGATTTTGGAATAAAGAACATTGAAGTCAAAAACCAAAACATCAAGGATGGAATCGATGAAGAGGAAATTGACTTGGTTTTCCTAGACCTTCCAAAGCCATTTGAGATTTTTGAAGACGTTAAAAAGGCATTAAGGCTTGGAGGATGGTTAGCGGTTTATGCTCCATATATAGATCAAGCTGAAACAGCTTATAGGATTGCAAAGAAATTAGGCTTTAGGGATCTTACAATTCTTGAAACCCTTGAGAGAGAAATGGAAATAAGGCCTCAAGGTACAAGACCAAAAACAAGAATGGTTGGCCATAGCGGTTATTTGGTTTTTGCTAGAAAGCTTTAGGCGATCTTTATCAAATAGAATATTTTTTAATTTCAAGATTTTATTCTATCGTTTATAACAGTTTATTTTTATAACAATTGTAATGTTTAGTGGTATCATGTTTGATGTGGATGAATTGAAAGACAAGGTGTTGAATGGCTACAAAGTCACTAAGGAGGATGCAATGAATCTCATTGATGTTCCATTGGATGATTTGACAAGTGGAGCAAATGAAATAAGAAAGTCATTTTGCGCAAATAGATTCGATGCCTGCATGATAATCAATGTGAAAAGCGGTAGATGCAGTGAAAACTGTAAGTTCTGTGCCCAATCCAATCACTATGATACTGATATTGAAATTTATCCCCTTCTATCCAAAGAGGAACTGAAGGAAAAGTCTTTAGCCATTTACAATTCAGGTTTCAAAAGGATATCCTATGTCGCTTCAGGAAGGAAAGTTACTCAAAAGGACTTTGAAACATTATCCAATCTCATTGAGGAATTAAAAGGGGAATGCAATGACATAAGGATATGCGTTTCATTAGGGCTTTTGACAAATGACCAGATATCCGCTTTGAATGATGCAGGTGTGGATAGGATTCACAACAATCTTGAAAGTTCAAGGGATTACTTCAAGGAAATATGCACTACCCATTCATATGAAGAAAAATTGGAAACATTGGACATGATAGAAAATGAAAATGCAATGATTTGCAGTGGCGGAATATTTGGTATGGGTGAAAGCTTTGAGGATAGGATTGATTTGGCATTGCAATTGAGGGAGTATGGAGTCAAGTCAATACCAATAAATGTCTTGAACCCAATCAAGGGAACTCCTGTAGAGAACAATGAGATATTATCCAATGATGAGGCATGTAGAATAATTGCAATATTCAGATTCATAAATCCTGATGCATATATCCGTATGGCTGGTGGAAGAGCCCTTTTAGGAGACAATGGCAGAAAGGCATTCCAGTCCGGTGCAAATGCGGGAATTTTAGGGGATATGCTAACCACTCAAGGTGTGGAATTGGATAATGACTTGAAACTTTTGGAAGAATTAGGTTTTGAAATAACTTACTCAATAGATGGATTGTGATACTTGTGTCTAAAGGACTCTTTGTAATTGGAACTGGAACAGATATTGGAAAAACATATGTCACCGGATTATTGCTGAAGTATATTCGTGACAATGGATATGATGCCACTTATTTCAAAGCGGCTTTAAGTGGAGCCATAAGAGATGAAAATGGTTCTTTGGTTCCTGGAGATGCTGTAGAGGTATTGACAATGGCTGGTTTAGAGGAAGATACCGATTTCTTGGTTCCATACATTTATGAAACTGCAGTTTCACCACATCTTGCAAGTCAGATTGAAGGAAATCCAGTAAATTTAGATGTAGTGAAAGATGCTTATGAAAAGGTATCCCAAAAATATGATTATATCGTGATGGAAGGGAGTGGAGGTATAG
The DNA here is from genome assembly GCA_015063035.1 of Methanobrevibacter olleyae. Classification (GTDB taxonomy): domain Archaea; phylum Methanobacteriota; class Methanobacteria; order Methanobacteriales; family Methanobacteriaceae; genus Methanobrevibacter; species Methanobrevibacter olleyae_A. The sequence goes on along the minus strand of SUTG01000015.1, from coordinate 14,873 downwards.
TTTGCCCTATACGTTACGACGGAAAAGACCATGAGAGCAACATCATGCTTGAGGACATAATAAAGTATCTTGGTCTTGATGTCATACTCATTGCCGATGCAGGGCTTGGAACAATCAACTCAATTGTCACCACAGTTGAATACTTGAAAAACAGAAACATTCGTCCATGTGGAATCATCATGAACAATTACAGGGATGAGCTTATGGAAAATGACAATATCAAGATGGTTGAAGATCTTTGCAATGTTCCGGTTATAGCAAAAGTTTATCAAAATGATACAAATTTACTGCCTAAGATAGATGCAGATGAATTGATTTCATATTTCAAATAATTCTTTTAATTATATTGAAGATAGCTATAATTATTTTATAGTTTATCTTAATTTCTTTTTTTATTTTATATTTCCTTTTAATTAAAATTGTACTTGTTTCTTAGGCAAAAATTTTTAATTAAATTTCTATTAAATTTCAGTTTTTTTCATATCTTTCTTAATTTTTAAACTTGTTTAGTTTCTTTTCACATTTATAATTTTTTTCACATACACCCAAACCTCATTTCCATATGCATACTTATATCATAGATAATGATTTCCCAATTATTACAACCAAAAATGTTAAAGTAAAAACCTCCCAATCTTATATAATTTTAAAAGTCTAATGCATTCCATTATAAAAAAAATGATTAAAACGGGGTTTTTCTTAGAAAATGTTAAATAAGAAATGGGAGTTATTATTATTATTACTTAATGGTGGTATTATGAAAAAATTACATAAACTTATTGCAATTGCCATAATTATTCTACTTGCGATTGTAGGAGCTTTTTTCCTGATGGGCAGTTCAACCCCTACAGGAGATGGGCCTTCATATAATGCAAGTGTTTTAACGAATTCCCTATCAATCGACATGAATAATTGGCAATATGACGAAACAAATGACATCTATTATCAAATAGGTCTTGTATACTGTATGAATCCTGAAGACACTGCTTATGAATCCTGTGGAATATATGTTCCTGGAAAATACTTTGATGGGACAAAAAATTCAAATGGGACTTATACTTGTAGTTTAAATGAAAATGTACAGGTTGGAAATTATACCGCTGGCTCTGCACCTATAGTGATGCCAGTAAACACACCTGGTTATTCCTCATGTGCAGCACCTACAAGCTACAATGCAGGTGAAATTAAAGAATACACTGACGCTGGATTCATCTACTTGAATGCCGGTTGCAGAGGAAGAGACAATGCAGAAGCGCCTGATGGTGTAGTTGACCTGAAAGCAGCTGTAAGCTATTACAGATTCAATGGTGATGTATTGCCTGGAGATGATGAGAAAATATTCACATTTGGCCATAGTGGAGGAGGAGCCCAATCTGCAATAATGGGAGCTTCCGGAAACAGTGAATTATATAATCCATATTTGGAGGATATCGGAGCTGCTATGGTTGATAAGGATGGAAACGCATTGTCAAATGCAATCTATGGTTCAATGTGTTGGTGTCCAATAACCAATTTGGATACAGCTGATGGAGCATATGAATGGAATCTGGGACAATATGCGAGAAGTTCAGATTCATTTACCGGTGCATTAAGCACTGATTTGGCAACAGAATATGCTAAATACATTAACGATTTAGGCTTAAAAGATCCGAATGGAAACACATTGACACTAGAGGAAAGCGATAGTGGAATCTATACATCAGGCAGTTACTACGACTATATGTTAAGTGTTACTGAAGAGTCATTGAATAATTTCTTGAATGATACAACATTCCCTTACACTCCAAGTTCCAATGGCATGGGAGACATGCAATCAGGTGAAGCAACTAGCGGAGAAATGCCTTCTGGTGAGGCTCCTTCTGGTGAGGCTCCAAGTGGAAATATGAGTGGTGAGGCTCCTTCTGGTGAGGCTCCAAGTGGAAATATGAGTGGTGAGGCTCCTTCTGGTGAGGCTCCAAGTGGAAATTTGAGTGGTGAAATGTCAAGTGAAAGCACTGATGCAGACTCTTCAACAAGCTATGAAACTGCACAGGACTATATAGATTCACTTAATGGAAACGAAACATGGATTGAATATGATGCAAGTACAAACACAGCAAAAATCACCAGTTTGGAAGCTTTTGTAAAACATTGCAAAAACCCATCTAAATCTGTAGCTGCTTTTGATGATTTGGAACGTTCTCAAGCTGAAAATGCATTGTTTGGTATTGATGCAAACAGTTCATCACATTTCGATAAAACATTAAGCGAGTTGCTTAACAATAATGGCGAATCTTACTCCAAATACAGTGATTACTCATCTGATTATGCTAGCCAATATAAAAATGATTTGGCGGCAACAGATAGTTTAAACAATTCTATGGAAACCCGTGTAAACATGTATAATCCAATGTATTACTTATGCGACTACTATGATGGAGCTGGAAGCTCTGACGTGGCTAACTATTGGAGAATCAATACAGGTATTGAACAGGGGGACACATCTCAATGTGTTGATGTCAACCTATATTTGGCAGTGTTGAATAAGGTTGGAAAAGATAACGTTGAGTTTTCAACTGTATGGGGTCAAGGACACACCCAAGCAGAAAGAACTGGTGACTCCACCACCAATTTCATTAATTGGGTGAATAATTGCTTAAACTAAAATGAGTGGATATTTATTTATCCACCTTTCACTTTTTTTTTTTTAACTTGTTTTTAGTTGTTAAACATTTGAATATAAATCCAGGAAATTTTTAAACAATATTCTTCAAATTAGATTTAACTACTACTAGTTAGTGGGGTCACGATTTTTAATTGGGAATTTAAATTCATTATTTCAATTTTTTCATATTTTTCGATTTCTTATTTTGTTACGTTAATAGTAAAATTTATAGGCAAGTTTGGAGTTATTAATTCCTATGAATAAAAAAATCTTAATTGCAATAATTGCAATAATCATAATAATATGTGCTGGTGCCTTTGCATTAAGTAATATGCAATCAGGTAATAGTGCTTCAGTAAATGTTGATGCAAATGCACTTGAAGATAAGGGAAATCTAGTTGTTGACTCAGAAGAGATCTCTGCAGACAATGGTTTGTATTCAAGTTCATCTTCTGATGAAAACGCTGTTTTAGTAAAAAACAATGGAGTATTGAAATTAGCTAATTCCATAATCAATAAAACAGGGGATACAAGTTCAACTGGGGATGATGTTGACTTCTATGGAATCAACTCAGCGGTTTTAGTTAATACAAATGGGAGCTTGGATATCTCCAATGTAAAGATAATTACAAATTCAAAAGGATCAAATGGTATTTTTGTAACAAATGCAGAAAGTTCCTCTTCCTCTTCTAATGGTTCTGTTGTATTGGACGGTAATGGATTGGCAGAAAGTTCAAGCGGGTCTGGAGAAGATTCAACTAATGGAGGAACACCTCCTGCTATGCCTTCCGGTGATAATTCTTCGAATGGTGGCAGTCCTCCTTCTATGAGTTCTGGTGATAATTCTTCAGATGGTGGCACTCCTCCTGAAATGAGTTCTGGTGATTCTAATGGAGCTCCTAGTGGTGGTGAATCATCAGCTATGTCCGCATCTAATCAAGATAGTGTAGAAGGTTCAACAGTGGCAAATATTGAAAATGTGGAAATTACCACATACAGTGACCAGTCCCGTGGACTTGATGCAACATACAATGGGATCATCAATGCTCAAAATGTCATAATCAATACAAATGGTCAAAGCTGTGCAGCTCTTGCCACTGATCGTGGTGAAGGAGAGGTTCATGTAAGTGACAGTGAACTGAATACGGGAGTGAGCAAGGAAAGCGGTAGTGGTTCACCAATAATCTACTCTACAGGAAACATAACTGTAGCAAACTCTGTAGGTACTGCTTATGTTTCTCAAATAGCTTGTATTGAAGGTAAAAACAGCATTGAACTTACAAACTGTGACTTGTCTGCAGCTGCAGGTGGAAACAGGCAGGATAATGGTGAATATGTGGATTTAGGTGGTGTATTCATCTATCAAAGCATGAGTGGAGATGCTGATGTGGGCACATCCATTTTCACTGCAAAGGATTCTGCATTGTCAATTCTATCTGATTCCGAGTATTATGAATCTGCACCAATGTTCCATGTTACCAATACCAAGGCAATCATTAATTTGGAAAAAACAGAACTTAACTATGGCAGCGGCACATTATTGGATGTTTCAGGTCAAAGCCAATGGGGAACAGCAGGTTCAAATGGTGGCCAGCTCACTTTCAATGCAAAAGATGAAATTCTCGATGGAAACATTATTGTAGATTCCATCAGTTCATTGAATATGACTTTAAGCTCTACCAGCTATGTTGGAACCATCAATCCTTCTGATGATTTTGGACAAACTGATGTCGTAATCGAATCTGGCTCTGACTGGACATTAGATGGAGACAGTCATATAACAAGCTTGGAAAACAATGGTGAAATCTATTATGAAGGACACACTTTATATGTTGATGGTGTAGCATATACCGAGTCTAATCCATATAAATCTTAAGTGAAATATTCTTACAATATTTCACTTTTTCTTATTTTTTTTAATAATTTTTATTTTTTTCTTATTTTTTTAGTTGTTTTTTGTTTATTTGGTTTTATTGTATATTTTTTTAGTTGTTTTTTTTAGTTGTTTTATTTTTTTTATTTGACTTGTTTTTTTTTAATTGATTTCATTATGATCTTTCACTGGCGATTTAATTTATAATTTCATTAGATTATTATAATAATTTTAAAAAGTTTAAAATCCTTAGAATATTGATTTGAGATTGTTAAAGGAGTTTTATTAAAAACTACTAATTTATATATTAGTTTTTATAAATTAGGCATTGATTATAATTTTTTTGGTGATATCATGACAATTGGTAAAGATTTTCCTCTGACCAATACTAATCCATCATCTAACTTAAAGATTGATAAGGGTGATTATAGGGTTCATAAGCCTTATGATAAATACTTTAAAAATGTGATGTCTATCGCTGGAGAAGGATTTATGAAACTTATTGGCTATCCAATAAAAATTAAACAGTTTCATAATACAGAAAAAATCAATGAAATATTCGGAGAGTTGCATATTGATAACTTGATAGAATCCGATGAGCCGAAGATGTATATAAATGAATTTCAAACAGGGCCTATAAGTGATAAGGATTTAATAAGATTTGGGTCTTATCAAGTTTTGGTTTATAAGGAAACGGGATTGGAGACAATAGTGACTATCATAAGTTTAGATGCAAAAGAGGATTCAAATGAATTATTCGGATTTGGGGAATATTTCGATGAAGATGTGATAGCCGATACAAATGATTTAAATTCCTTAAAAATTGAATATGGGTTTACTCCGCATGTTAAATCGTTAACTAGCCTAGATTTATCGACATATTTAAATATAATGGATAAAATAATAGAAATTGACAAAAAGCCGGACGAATATGATTTGGCTATATTATTAACAATTCCATTCATGACAGAGGATTTGGAAAAAAGAAAAGACTTAATTTATAAAACTGATGAGATAACTTCAAAACTTAATATTTCAGATAAACATGTTTTTATTGATATTAAGAATCATCAAAGATTGCTTGCTCAACAAGTTTTAGATAGGCAACAGCTTGAAAAATTTAAGAGGGATAGTAAAATGTTAAGCGAAGAGGATTTGCATAAGTTAGATATGTACGAAAAGCAAGTTATACAGGAAGCAAAATTAAAAGAACTTTTGGAAAATGCCAAAGAGGAAGTTAAAGAGGAAGTTAAAGAGGAAGTCAAGGAGGAAGCTATGGAAGAAGGAAAAGTCTTAGGTGAGGTGAAAGTTGTAGAAAGGCTTTTAGAAGATGGATTCAAAGTTGAGGATGTTTTAAAGTATACTAGCTTAAATAAATCTCAAATCGCAGCCCTTGCAAATACCATTGTTTTGAAATAATACATTGAAATCCCAATCATCTTTTAAAATAATTTGACAATAAAACTAATCGAATAATTCAAAATACGTATCGATTAAATTAAGTTTATTTAATATAAAGTCTAATCTTATAATGAAGAATTTAATTATCATCTTAAGTTCAAGGTTTTAATTGAATAGTAATTTTAGTTAATCATTCTAAATTATAAGGTTTTAATTGAATAGTAATTTTAGTTAATCATTCTAAATTATAAGGTTTTAATTGAATAGTAATTTTAGTTAATCATTCTAAATTATAAGGTTTTAATATGGATAAAATTAATAAATGCATTGAAAAGGATTTGGCCCATATTTGGCATCCTGCTTCTCAGATGAAAGACTATGAAGATTTTCCGCCAATAATAATTGACCATGGAAAAGGGGTTAAGCTATATGATGTAGAGGGCAAGGAGTATATAGACATCATCAGCTCCTGGTGGTGCAATTTGCTTGGGCACTGCAATGATGAGGTTAGTGATGCTCTCAAAAGTCAAGTGGACAAATTGGATCATGTTCTTTTTGCTAACTTTTCACACCAAACCATTATAGAATTGTCAGAGCGCCTGATCAAGGTAATGCCAGAGGGACTTAACAAGTTCAGTTTTGTTGACAACGGTTCAGCATCCATTGAATGTGCACTTAAAATGGCTTTCCAATATTGTGCACAAAATGGAAAAGGTCATAAGAAACGTTTCATGTGCTTTACTGATGCTTATCATGGAGAAACTTTAGGTGCATTGTCTGTTGGCGCGTTAGATGAATATTCTAAGGTATTTGAGCCTATTATGATTGATACAATTAAGGTGCAGGCACCGGATTGTTACAGATGCCCATACAATATGAATAGGGACAGCTGTGACTGCGAATGCTTTGAACATGCAGAGAAGGCTTTTGCAGAATATGGTCATGAAACCTGTGCAATGATAATCGAGCCATTGATTCAAGGCAGTGCAGGAATGAAGATCTATCCTCCATTGTATCTCAAGAAGCTTAGGGAGCTTTGTGACTTGTATGATGTGCTTTTGATTGCAGACGAGATAGCCACTGGCTTTGGAAGAACCGGGAAGATGTTTGCAGTGGACCATGCAGGAATCCGTCCTGATATAATGTGCATTTCCAAAGGGCTTACAAACGGTTATATGGCAATGGCGGTTTGTGTAAGCACTGATGAAATCTACAATGGGTTCTATGGAGATTATGAGGATAATGTGGCATTTATGCATAGCCACACTTATGCTGGAAACCCTCTTGCTGCAAGTGTTGCAAATGCTACATTGAAGATTATGGAGAGAGACAATATTCTTGAAGAGGCAAATGAAAAGGCGGTTTGGCTAAACAATCGCTTCCATGAAATATTTGATGAGCATCCAAATGTTGGTGAAATCAGACAGATGGGACTCATCAATGCAATTGAGCTTGTTGAGGATAAGGATTCCAAGAAAGGGTTCGATTCATCAGAGAGAATAGGCTATAAAATCTATAGGGAAGCATTGAAGCAAGGATTGATGCTTAGGCCTTTAGGAAATGTAATGTACTTCAATCCGCCACTTGTCATTACAAAAGAAGAGCTCGATGAATCCTTAAGAATATGTAAGGAAGCTATTGATTCTGTTTTGTCATAGAAAAAGTTTTTTTTATTTTTTTACATTTTCAAAATTTAAAATTTTTATTTTTTTTAAAAAAAGACGAATATTTATTAAAGATTTTAAAAAAAGAAAAGAAGAATAGCTATTTAAAATAGCTATTTATATTTATTTTTTATCTATTTTTGCATATTTTTAACTATTTTTCATGTTCTAACAAGCACTGAAAAAGTTTTGGTCAGGCTTTGACCGAAGGTCAAAAGCTTGGAGTTATTCCATGAAAATAGCTGGTTTATAAGGCATTGCGTTTCTTGCCTTGTTTTGTGGGTCATAGCTGTCATCAGTATGAATGATCACTTCTGATTCAACTTCAGCTTCAATGAAGTCTTTTGCATCATTCAAGATGCTGGCTTCATCAATCTTACCGATGTATCTTGTTTTGGTCATTTCCTTTGATATTCTCTTAGCGACATTTGCTATTTCCTTTTTGTTATCATAGATGTTTTGACCGATTGCTCTGCCCATTATTTGGCCGATGTCAGGTTTTCCAACTTCATCAGCTATTTTATATAATTCCCATTTCCAATCTGGAGCTAAGTAAAGGTGTATTTTTTCCGGATCGGTGTCAACAATGTTTTTGATTTCATTGATATCCTTAACGATGTTTTGGACAAGTGATTCGGATCTTTCAATCTCTTCGCTGATGAGTTCTTCATCATACTTAGGCCACTCTGCAAAGGAAACGAATCCTTCTCCACCGAATTTCTCCCAAAGCTCTTCAGAGGTGTGTGGAGTAAATGGAGCAAGCAATCTAATCCAATTGCTTAATACGGTAGACAATACATAGATTACAGCTGGGTCTTGCTTGTCAACAAGGTCCTTGACTCTGTACATGTAGTGGTCTAAGTCTTTTTTAAGCAGGAACAATGCATGTTGCAATGCTTGTCTGGTTTGGAAAACTTCAAGCGCTTCTGTTGCAGCCTTGATATGCACATTCAATTGGCTGATCATCCATTTGTCAATGCTGCGTTCAAGAGAGACTTCTTCAATATTGGAAAGGTCTAATTTTTCACCTTTGATGTCTTCCACTTTTTGTGCAAATTCCCTAAACCATTCGAGTCTTCTTTGGGTTCCTCTAACCTCTTTCTCTCTCCAATCGAAGTCTTGCCATGGTTCGGCGGATGCCATAAGGAAGAGTCTTACCACATCTGCACTGTATTCCTCGATTGCATCTGCAAGGAGAATTACATTACCTTTTGAAGAGGACATCTTGTTTCCTTCAAGGAGTCCCATACCGAATACAACAGTTCCTTTTGGCCATTTCTCTTCAGGGTAAATCGCTGCATGGGTAAACATCAAGAAGCTTAAGTGGTTACCAACAAGGTCCTTTGCAGATAATCTCCAATCCAATGGGTACCAGTAATTGAATTCAGCTTGAATCTCATCAATGATTTCAGGCGCAACAGTGATTTCATCGCTGTCGACTCCTAAGAAGACCTTTTCAAAGAACGCTTCATTCAAGTCTTCAGGATCCATGTCCTTAAGGTATTTAGCTATTGAATAATAGGACATGTACATTGTTGAGTCTGATAAAGGCTCGATTAACCATTGGTCATCCCATGGAACTCTGGTTCCAAGACCTACTCTTCTGGAACATGCCCAATCGTCTAGCCAGTCAAGGTAGTATTCAAAGTTTGAGCGGATTTCTCCAGGAATGATGGTTTCCTGAGCAAGTAACTTTTGGGTCTTTTCAGTCCATTCCTCATCTCCATATCTGATGAACCATTGGTCATCCATAATCTTGACGACACATTTGTTACCGCATCTGCAGATTACAGGTCTTTCTGCAAAGTCGTACATTATGTCTGCACTGCCTTCCTCAATCATGTCGGCCTTGATTTCATCTCTGATATATGCCACTCTTTTTCCTGCGTATTTTTCAATATGGTCGCTGATGTACCCTTTGCTGTGCTCTGCCTTGTACAATTCATCAGTTGCATCTTGCACTTTAGGGTCGTTTTGGTTTTCGATTCCCATTCTTTCAACGACTTCCACAGCTGGGAATTCGCCATATCCTTTTACAGTTACAACATTGATAGGATTTGCTTTAGCAACTTCATCAGCTATATCAAACTCTTTGATCAAGTCTTCATTTTCCTTCAAGTCTCTAAGTGCGATATAGTCTGCAGGTGCGTGAGCAGGTACGGAGAATACTGTTCCTGAACCGTATTCAGGGTCTACAAAGCTTGCAGGGAAGATTGGCAATGGCTCTCCATTAAGAGGGTTCTTAACGTATTTTCCAATTAATGGTTTAGGGTCAATGTCCCCTACAATCTCCAAGTCGTGCTGATTGGAAAGGTTTAGGAAAGCTTCATTGCTTATGATCCATTTTTCTCCTGCATTAACTCCGGATTTCACTTCAACTTCAATGTAGTGAACTTCTGGGTTTAACCATACATTGGTTGCAGCGAAGATGGTTTCAGGTCTGAAAGTTGCAGGTACGATGTATTGCCCAGGCTCAACTTCAAACTTGATTAATGTCAGTTCGTTTACGCCAACCCCTTCACCTTCAAGCAAGTCATGGTCTCCTACAGGGTTCTCATCGTGAGGACAGTATTTTACAGGGTGCTCTCCTTGCTTGATCAATCCTAATGACTTGAGCTTTTTAGCTTGCCATGTAATGAATTTCTGATAAGTTGGATCGATAGTTCTGAACTCCCTTCTCCAGTCGATTGAATAACCCATATCGTCCATTACAGTGTGGTATTCGTTACTGAAATATTTTACAATGTTTATTGGGTCTTCCAATTTTGGAAGGGTGTCACGAGGGACCTTGTGAACTCTTTCATATAAGTCAAGGGTCCATGGGTCTTTCCTTTTGATTCTATCTGCAATACCTATAACAGGTGCACCGGTTACGTGCCATGCCATAGGGAATAATACATTGTAGCCTTCCATCCTTTTAAATCTTGCAAAGACATCAGGCACGGTATATGTTCTACCGTGACCGATATGCATAGCCCCACTTGGGTATGGATAAGCCACTGTTATGAATAATTTTTCTTTTTCATTAGGGTCTGATTGAAATAGCCTGTTCTCTCTCCAGATTTTTTGCCATTTCTTTTCAATTTCGTTATTAGTCACTAAATCACCGTTTTAGTTTTTGATAATTAGATAATTGTAAATTATAATTTAATAATTAGTTAAAATTAATAAATCATATTAATTTATATTTATTATTTTTATTAAATATAAAATTTTCATAATATCTCTACTTTTTTTAAGATTTTTTTATCAGTTTATTTTTCTAAGCATGCTTATTTTTTTGCGGTTTTTTCTACTGAAAAAAGATAAACTTTATATGTAAGGAGAATAAAATAACTTATTGTTACTAAAACTTTTTAATAAAGATTTTAGATTAAGAAACAGAATAAAAATTATCAAATAATAAAATCCTATGGAGGGATTATATGGCATTTAAAGATATTTTCAAATTCAAGCAAGGCGAAACCACTTTCATATTCGTTGGGGGCAAAGGTGGGGTTGGAAAAACTTCCATCTCTTCAGCTACTGCATTGTGGTTAGCAAATCAAGGAAAGAAAACATTAATCGTATCAACCGATCCCGCTCATTCATTATCCGATTCACTTGAGGTAAGCATTGGACATTATCCTGTTCAAATCAATGAGAACCTCTATGCAGTTGAAATCGATCCAGATAAGGCAATGGAAGAAAAGCAAAGGGCTTTGGAAAGTCAAAAGTCTGTAGCAAGCCCTGACCAATTGATGGGCCTTGACTTTTTAGGTGAGCAAATGGATTTGGCTTCTGCATCACCAGGTGCAGATGAGGCAGCTGCATTTGAAGTCTTCTTATCAGTGATGACTTCCAATGAGTATGATGTTGTAGTCTTCGATACCGCACCAACTGGCCACACATTGAGGTTGCTTTCATTCCCAGAGATCATGGACTCTTGGGTAGGAAAACTGATGAAAGCAAAGGCAAAATTAGGAACTGCAGCAAATGCATTGAAGAATATCATTCCATTTATGGATGCGGCAGATGACTTGCAATCCAGCAAGGAATTGGAAGAGACCAAAAAGCAAATCGATGAAGCTAAAGCAGTGCTTTCTGATCCTGACAGGACCACATTCAAGATGGTTGTAATTCCAGAGGAAATGTCTATTTATGAATCAGAAAGAGCTATTGAGGCATTGAATAAGTATGACATTACAACTGACAGCATCATTGTAAATCAGGTCATGCCAGACATTTCAGATTGTGACTTCTGCCATTCAAGATACATGTTGCAGCAAAAGCGTCTTGCACTCATTGACCAAAAGTTCTCAGACCAAGTCGTTGCCGAAGTTCCTTTATTCAAGGATGAGGTTAAAGGTCAAGAAAAATTATTGAAATTAGCTGAAATCCTTTATGAAGGAAAGGACAATGATGAAGTCCAACAGAATGTAATTCAATTATAATACAAGCTTTTTGACCTTCGGTCAAAAAACTTGACCAAAATATTTTCACTAGTTGGGAGTATCACTCTTTACTAGTTTCTTTTCTTATTTTTATTTCACTTCTTTACAAAGACAGAATTTACAGGTATTCACTGTTTCTTTTTTTATTTTTATTTCACTTCTTTGCAAAGACAGAATTTACAGGTATTCATTATTTCTTTTTTTTATTTTTATTTCACTTCTTTACAAAGGCAGAATTTACAGGTAAAGTAATCTTTAGACCTATTTTTCAAATCTTCCCTTATGTCACAGTAATAGTTTATCTTTCCATCTTTCTCTTTTGTAAAAACAGTTTTTCCATCTCTGAAATCCATTCCAACTGGATGCAATGGCTTTTTGGCAATCAGACTTAAATAAACACAGATATAAGTGATGAATCTTTGGAATATGTCTTCGCTTTCAGGTGAGCATCCATCAAAGAATTTAGCTAGTTCCCCTTTGATTTCCTCTATCAGCCTATCTGAAATTTCAACATTTTCCTCATCCTTAATGTCCAATGCCATGATTTCGTAATAGTTTTCAATATTGTATGCTGAAACCTGCCTTGATATCGGATTAATGTCTTCATCTTCCATTCTCTCTTCCAGATACTTGATGTCATAATCCTTGATGTTTTCCCTTATCTCTTCCAATAAGTCTCGTGCTTTCATTTCAATTCCCCATATCTAAAGCATTCATGAATGTGATTATTTATTACTCCAATTGACTCCAAGTAGGAGTAGATTATTGTGGTTCCAACAAATTTCATTCCCCTTTTCTTTAGGTCTTTAGCTATTTTATCTGAAAGGGGAGAGTTTGTAAGATAGTTCTCTTCAGTATCAATCAATATTTTATTGTCTGTAAAGTGCCAAATGTAGTTGGAGAAAGAGCCGTATTCCTTTTGTATTTCAATAAAGACCCTTGCATTGTTGATTGCGGAATTTATTTTCCCTTTATGTCTGATTATTCCTGCATTGTTCCTTAGCTCCTCCACCTTTTTTTCATCGTAGGATGCAACCTTTTCAACATCAAAACTGTCGAAGGAATCCCTGAAATTCTCTCTTTTCTTTAGTATTGTAATCCATGCAAGTCCTGCCTGAAAAGATTCAAGAACAAGCATTTCAAAGAGCTCCTGATCATCGTATGTTGGAACTCCCCATTCCTCGTCGTGATACTTTACATAGATTTCTTCTACATCTTCAGCCCAAGGGCAACGTTTTTTAGTCATGGAATCACTTTTGAATTTTATAGATTAAATTCTATTGATTTTTTACTTAATTAAATATTTGTTTTTAAACATTTATTATTTTCTTTTCGTTTAAAATTATTTATATTAAAAAATCAAAATCATAATTATATGTTGGTTAATGCAGATTTACATACTCATAGTTGCTTTTCAGCAGCTACTTCAAAGGATATGGTTATTAACAATATAGCTCCAAAATCCCGTGAAAAGGGATTGAACCTAGTTGGAACTGGAGATGCTTTTCATCCTAAATGGCTTGATATTATAGCTGAAAGCACAGAATATAAGGGAGATGGAATATATGCCCATAAAGACTGTGATTTCATTCTGACAACTGAAGTTGAAGCTCAGCACAAGATCCACCATGTAATCATTTTGCCTAATATTGAAGTGGCTCGAGAACTTTCAGAAAGGTTGGTTTCTCCCAATAAATATATTGATGGTAGGCCAAGAAGCCCTTTAAGCGGCGCAGAACTCTTTGAGCTTGTAAAAGAGTATGATTGCATGATCGGTCCAGCCCATTCATTCACCCCTTGGACTGGAATGTACAAGACTTATGACAGCATTTATGATTGTTATGAAAAGGCGCCGGATTTTGTTGAATTAGGTTTATCTGCAGATACTGATATGGCTGATACTGTAAAGGAACTCGCCGATTTTGCATTTCTAACAAATTCAGATGCCCATTCGCCATGGCCTCACAGATTAGGTAGGGAATTCAATCAAATAGAGATGGAAGACATTTCATACACATCACTTCAAAAGGCACTTAAGCACAAGACCATTAAGGCAAATTATGGCCTTCTTCCCAATTTGGGAAAGTATCATATGACTGCATGCACAAAGTGCTATAAGATCATTGACCCTGAACTTGCAAAAGCCAATGGAATGAGATGTTCCTGCGGAGGCAGAATCAAGAAGGGAGTTGACTTTAGGATAAGTGAAATAGCTGATTATAAGGAACCTCATCATCCAAGCCATAGGCCTCCATATGTTCATCTAATGCCTCTTGCAGAAATAATCAGCATGATTTATGATAAGGGGATCACAACAAAAACCGTTCAAGGTGTTTGGCAGAAATTGATTGATGCATACGGTCCTGAAATTGATGTTTTAATAAACACCCCATTGGAGGACATTTCAAAAATAGATGATAAGGTAGCTCTTGGAATAGAAGGATTTAGGAACAAGACCTTAAATGTTGTTCCTGGTGGTGGAGGCAAATATGGTGAAATATCTTTCAAAGATGACTTTAAGAAAGCGGAAAAGTCTGAAAAAATAGTAACTTTAGATTATTTTTAAAGCTTTTTTTAAAACAGGATATGCAATTGACGTCTTCAAATTATTTTTAAAGCTCTTTTTAAAACAGGGTATGAATTGGTAAGTTAGATTATTTTTAAAAAGCAGGCTTGGCGGGATTTGAACCCGCGGTCTTTAGATTAGGAGTCTAACGCCTTATCCAAACTGGGCTACAAGCCTATAAATTTCTTAAAACTGCTTAAGATATCTTAAGTAGTCTTTTTTTTAAATTTTAATAAAAAATAGTAAAAATAGTAATAGAGCGGACCCGCCGGGATTTGAACCCGGGACCTTC
>SUTG01000014.1 GCA_015063035.1 Methanobrevibacter olleyae | reverse complement strand
AAAAAGTTCACTGCAAGCTTGAAAAACAACAAAGGAAAAGCATTGAAAAAGGTTAAACTCACACTTAAAGTTGGTAAGAAAACCTACAAAGCAACCACTAACAGCAAAGGTGTTGCAACCTTTAAAGTCAAATTGACCAAAAAAGGAAAATACACAGCAACTGTCAAGTTTGCAGGAAGCAAATACTACAAGGCTTTAAGCAAAAAAGCAAAAATAACCGTTAAAAAATAGGGTGAAGCTAATTTTTTCCCTATTTATTTTTTTTTTCAGTGGCTATGTTTTTCAGCATCTTTCAGTGATTGATGGGGGTTTGATGTTTTCATTGTGTGTATTGAGTTGGATAATTTATTTCTTATTCTAATCATGTTTAATTGATTGGAATAATAAATAAATTTCTTTAAAGAATTTTATTTAATAAAATTTGTAATTTATAAAAGTTTCAAATTTCAGAAAACCTCAAAAAATAATTTTAAATAAGGTTTGGGGGGTTGTGTTTTAATAGATTAAGAAGAATTATTTCTGCTTTTTCTATTTGACCAATAAATTGTTATTGAATATAATATTCCTTTAGTTGTTGGTTTTATTAAATAACTAATATTGTGAATATTTGGCAGTTGGATTTAAAATGCAATAAGATTTGCGAATATTTGGCAGTTGGATTAAAATGCAAATGAGAAATAAATATGTTATATTATCTTCATTGGTTTTTATTACATTATTCATTTCTTTGTCTTCTGTTTCTGCAGATGATATTGATGATATTGATTCTTTTTCGCTTGCTGATGTTACAGGATTTTCTTTTTCAAATTTAAGTGTAAATGAGAATGCTGTTGAAGATAATAATGTTTTGTGTTCTGATTCTTCTTCTAGTAAATATTTCTCTGTTGAAGGTTTAGAATCAAATGACAATTCTTTAAATGAGTCAAATTATGAATCAAATTCTATGAATTTAAATGATTCAAATATTAATGTGAATTCTAGGGTTTTGGCTGAATCAAATAATTCCAATGATATCATTATTGATTCTGTGTATTATGTTGATTCTGATAATTTCACATCTTATTTTGTTGATGGCGTATTGAAAGAAGAATTTGAGGGTTCTATTTTGGTCTTCAATGGTGAGTTTGTGGATAAAGGTGTCATTGATATTAATTCTCCTAATGTTATTGTTGTTGGCAGTAACTCTTTATTGAACAATACAGTATTTTGCTTGCAGTCTAGTAACATTATGTTGTCTGGGCTTAATTTTGTCTTGGATAAGGAGTTCTCCAGCAATGATTATGCAGGTATTTTGGTGTTAGGGGATAATTGCACAGTATTTAATTGCACTATGGATTATTCTGTTCCTTATGCCACTACGGGGTTTTGTGTTTATGCAGAAGGCAGTGTTGATGATAAAATAGTGAACTTTACTTTAGCTAACAATACCTTTAATTTCATTGGCAACAATCTGGGAGGTGGTTGGGATTATGGCATCTTTATTGATTATGTTGATAATGCCATAATTCATGGCAATGATATTATTTGTTCTTTGCCTTTACGTTCTGTTGACTGGTCTTTTGATATTTTTGGTGGTGTTAGCATGGATTCTGTTGGCGCTTTTGTGGCTCAAGGATCCAATTATCTGACATTGTCCAATAACAACATTTCCTCTTATGTAACTGGAGGGGGTACTAGTTATCCTACTTTAGATACTGTTATCCTGTATGGCTGCAATAATGCTATCCTTGAATATAATGATATCTATTGTGAGGATTTTGACAGTAAAGAAGGCAAGGATAATTACTTGCAGGGAATTGATATTTATTTTGCCAATGATGTTACAATATTGAATAATCGGATTGATATTCGCACTACTGGTGGCCGTGCTGGCATGGGCACCGCATATCCTATTCAAGTTAATGGGCCTTCATATAATGTCAAGATTGCTTTTAATAATCTCAGCACCATGAATTTTGGGCCTAATATCGGCATTTATTCTCAAAATTATTATGGTTCTACCAAGATCGACATTATCAGCAACTTTATAAATGTGACTGGCCTTGCCAGCACTCATTATTGGGCATTGGTTGCCGGTATAGAAGTTCAGGATTCAGAGGATTTGATTTGGAACAATACAATTATCGTAACCAATATTGGCAATTATAGTGCAAATGATAATATTTATGGCATTAGCTATTCTCAGAATACTCAAGGTAACCATACATATAACATTCAGTATAATAATGTGACTACTAATGGTCGCTATGCTGTTTCCTTATCAGGCACTAATTCATTGGTTGTTGATTCCATTGTTGCAAATAATGTTTTAAATACTAATGTTAGCAGTGGCAATCGTGCTGTTCGCATAGGTCAAGGCAACAATAACACTATCCGTAATAATACAGATGGCAAGTTTGTAAACACTTTGAATGATGATGATTTGCCTGATTGGCTAAAGAATCATAAAATCATTGTTCCACATATTGTTCTTCCCAAGTATTATCATGAGGCATCTAATGGTTCTGGTTTGACTGATAATGTGGGTAATGGTACACTGCCTTGGAATATTAATGGCAGTTCAGGAGGAACTAATAATGGACAGGGCAATAATCGAAATAATGAAGTTTCAGGTAACGGATCTAATCCGAACAGTGATAATGTGATAGGTTCAAATCGAGATGCTGCTCCGGGCATTGGAGGCATATCTTCTCCGAGCCTTAGTGCTGCTATTGATGGTGATAGCGGTAGTTCTGCTGCTGATCCTGATACTTATGAGATTGATGAGAAGGAAAACCTCGTTAATAAGTCTATCAATTCCCTTTCATTGGCATGCATTTTTATCATTGTTTTATTATTGTTACTTTTAGGATATAAACATCAAAAAGACAATGAAGAAGAGTAAAAGAATAGAAAATTTAGATTTTTATTCAAAAGAAGATAAATTTTATTTTTTGAAAATTATTTCATCTGTTATGTTTTCTAAAAATATTTTTATCTTTATTTTTTTATATAAATGAGGTTGAATTTATAGAGTTCAAAAGTTCAGATATTAAAATTTAAATATAAATTTTTTAGTTAATTTAATTGAATCATATTTTTACATTTTTTTAGTTTTAAAGTTTAGATTGTTTTTTGTAGTTTGGATAATTGATTTTTAAAATTTTCACTGCAATAATTTTTGTTATTTTATCAATTTGAGTGTTTATGTGTATGTTTATGTGAAATATATGCTCATATTTTTTTGAGGTTTATTTTTTTAATTAAATTAAAAGTGCTTTATTTTAAGAGGTTTTTTATGGTTGGCAGTAATATTTTAACTTATACTTTGGATATAGTTAGTCAGAGTTTGCAGATTCCTGTAATAATATTTCTATTATTGTTTGCAGTTGGTGCAGTTGTGCTACTAGGAGGTTTGGTTGGAGAGTTTAGGCATCGTAAAACAGTGTCTAATTCAGAAATGAAGAGTTTAATCAATAATATTGCACATTCCACTGATGAAAGTGAAATGTTGGATATTGTAGAAGAATCTGAAATGCCCAATTCACAAAAGAATGATTTAAAAGAGATTATTTCTTCTAGTGATTTGGATTTTGAATCTAGAGTTGCACTTGCCAAAAAGTTGGTGAATGGCAGAGAAAAGAAACTTGAAAAAATGTTGTCATATACTGATATAATTACTCGAATTGGACCTACCTTAGGTCTAATGGGTACTTTGATTCCAATGGGTCCTGGACTTGCTGCACTTGGTAGCGGAGATATTGTTACCTTGTCTAACGCAATTATAGTTGCCTTTGACACTACTGTTGTTGGTATCGGTGCAGGGGCATTGGCTTATGTCATTGGCAAGATTCGCCGTAGATGGTATAGTGAATACATTGCAAACATTGATGTTTTAACTGATGTTGTTTTAACAAGGCTTAAAAAATTTTAAATTGTTTTTTGGGGAGTTGATATTTATGGTAAAAATTGGTCGCAATAATTTTTTTGATGAACCAAGTGAAGAAGATCCTATGACAGGAGTTGCTAATCTTGTGGATGCTATGTTGGTTATAGCAGTTGGGCTATTGATTTTTCTTGTTATTAGTTGGAATATGCAATCAATAGTATTTAATGATAATGTGACTCCTGAACAAAAGCAAGATGCAATCAATGCTATGAAACAAGTTACTGAAATTGACCAGGGCAAACAATTAAATGAAACTCCGGATGTTAGTAATTCCTCTGGAGAGGGTTATGCAGAATTAGGAAAGGTCTATAAAGATTCAAATACGGGAAAATTAATAATGATTGAGAATTAAATAATTGTTTTTTTTTATTTGTCAATACCCTATTTTTTTATTTTTTTTGTATGTTGTTCATTGCTGTTTTCTTAATAATTATCTGATAATATTTATAAAAAATTAAAGAAATGTTTTTAACATTGGAATTTTTTTATTAGGACTTTCTAAAATGGGATCTTCTATAATTTAATATATCAATTCAAGTATAATTAATTAAATTTATTTATAATAAAAATCTAATTTTATATTATAAAATTATTTATTTATAAAATATTTTACTTTATTAAATTATTTACATTATTAAATTTTTTACAATATAAAATTATTTTATATTAAATAATGAAATGAGATAATATAATTCTATTTTTAACTTTTAGCTATTGGAGAAAGGACTATGGAAGACTACTTAATTAAATCAAATGTGGAAACCAATCTGGAATATGGATGCAATCCATATGAAAGGCCTATCGAGGAACACATAGCTAAAGGGATAATTAATTTGGACAAGCCTTCAGGACCTACCTCTCATGAAGTGGACTCTTGGGTAAAGAGAATACTTGGCTGTAAGAAAACAGGTCATGGAGGGACACTTGACCCTAAAGTAACTGGAGTCTTGCCTATTGGCATTGATAATGCTACAAGAGTCAGTCAACTTCTTCTTCCTGCAGGCAAGGAATATGTATGTCTCATGACTCTGCACAAAGAAATTCCAGAGAATCAAATAAAAGAGATTTTCGATGAATTTACTGGCAAGATATATCAAACACCGCCTGTTAAATCAGCCGTCAAACGTGAATTAAGGGTGAGAAATATTTATTACTCTACCATTTACGAAATTGAGGGCAAGGACGTTCTATTCAGGATAGGATGTGAGGCAGGAACCTATGTGAGAACATATTGTCATGATATTGGTGAAGCATTAGGCTGTGGAGCGCATATGGCTGAGCTTAGAAGGACAAGAGTTGGCCCATTTGATGAGCGAAACAATGACCTTGTAAACCTTCATGACCTTACAGATGCATACCATTTTTATATTGAAGATGGTGATGAATCATACATAAGGAAAGCCATTCAGCCAATGGAAGTTGCGAGCTCTCACCTTCCGCAGATATTCATCAAAGATTCAGCCGTTGAGGCCATCTGCCAAGGAGCAAAACTTGGTGCAGGAGGAATAGCTAAGTTATCCAAGGACATTCAAAAGGGAAATCTTGTTGCCATAAAATCATTGAAAGGAGAATTGGTGGCTGCAGGAACTTCATTATTCTCATCTGGCGAGATTATGAATGCAGATTCCGGGCTTGTTGTTGATACAAATAAGGTCTTTATGGATACTGGAATTTATCCAAAAGGATGGTAAAGATTTATTTCAAAAATAGGATTATTTTATGATTATTTGATTTTCAAAATTAAAATGGTGATAAAATGTCTGATAAAGATAAAGTTATTGAAGCATTTAAAAACTCTGAAGAACCTTTAAACGCTAAAAAAGTAAGTGAACTTTCTGGTGTTGAAAAGAAAGAAGTTGATAAAATCATGAAAGAATTAAAAAAAGATGAAACCATTGTCTCTCCAAAAAGATGTTATTGGACTCTTGCAGATAAATAGTTTCATTTTTCAATCTTTGATTTTTATTTTTTCTTAATTATTTTTTTTATTCTATTTTTTTTTTATTTTCCGACTACCCTATTTTTTTTAAAAAATACCCTATTATTTTAAATTTTTCTTTAATCAATATATTTTAGTAAATTTTACTTCTTTTTATTTTTAACTCACTTAATTCTATTTAATTAATTTAATTTTAAATATTTAGCTATTTTTATAAATTTTAAGCAATAATTACTTGAATATTGTAAAAATATAAGTATTATTTTCTTTTTATTGTTCAATTTTTATTCAAAATGTTTATATATTAATAGTGATAAATTATAGTAGGAAGGAAGTTTCCTTCCGACTATGAATTCATAAAATTCTTAAGTTGAAAGGGGTTCCCAATTCCATTATCAGAATGGATGATATCTCAAAAAAGGAAGTGAAAAGATGTCAGTAAAAGACGAGAAATTAGACCAGATAATTAAAACAGTCGAAGCAAATGATATAAAATTTTTGAAATTGCAACTATCAGACATACATGGATTGCCAAAAAGCATGGCAGTTCCTCTTAAAAAAGCTGATGATATTGAAGATATAGTTAATGACGGATTATTGTTTGATGGGTCATCAGTAGCAGGATTGGCTTCAATCAATGATAGTGATTTGCTTGCTAAACCAGATATCAACACCTTCTCAACAATTCCATGGAGACCTGAATCAAAAGGAACCAGCAGATTCATATGCGATATCTTCACTACAGAAGGAAAACCATATGATGGAGATCCTAGAGGAGTGCTTAAAAAAGCTTTGGAAAAAGCTGAAAAAAGAGGATATCAATTCAATATGGGTCCTGAACCAGAGTTCTTCATTATAAAAGAGGATGAAAATGGAAATTACATCCCTGCAGATGAAGCTGAATATTTTGATGTAGAGCCATTGGACCAAGGTACTGACATTAGAAGAGAAATCGTATTCGGTTTAGAGCAATTAGGTTTTGATGTCGAAGTAAGCCACCACGAAGTGGCAGCAGGACAGCATGAGGTGGACTTCAAATATGCAGATGCTTTAAAAACTGCTGATGCTGTTATAACATTTAAGGAAGCTGTAAAAGCTGTTGTTCACAACTTAGGCTTTAAAGCAACATTCATGCCAAAACCATTCTTGGGAATCAATGGTAGTGGAATGCATTGTAACCAAAGTCTATTCAAAGACGGCAAAAACATTTTCTATGATCCAAACACTGAAAATCAAATCTCACAGGAAGCATTATACTTCATAGGGGGATTATTGAAACATGCACAGGCTTTATCAGCAATCCTATCCCCAACAGTTAACTCTTATAAACGTTTAGTTCCAGGTTATGAAGCTCCATGTTACATAGCTTACGGATTTAAAAACAGATCAACTTTACTTAGAATTCCTGCATCTCGTGGATTAGGTACAAGAATCGAATGCAGATCACCTGACCCTTCATGTAACCCATACTTGGCATTTGCAGTATTGCTTGAAGCAGGTTTAGATGGTTTGGACAATAAGATGGATCCTGGTGAACCAACTGAAGAAAACTTGTTTGCATTAACTGAAGATGAGATTGTCCAAAGAGGCATCAGTAACTTGCCAACAAGCTTATGGGAAGCATACCATGCATTGGAACAGGATGATGTAGTTAAAAATGCTCTTGGAGAAAAAGTGTTTGACCAATTCTACACCATCAAAAGAGCTGAATGGGATGCTTACAGAATACAAGTATTCGATTATGAAAGAGATCAATACTTAGACGTTTAGACTATTCCTTTTTTGAATATTGGTGGTCAAATTAAAGATTTTTCTTTAGTTTGACTGCCTATCAAATTAAAGTTAAATGGTTTTTGAAATTATAATTATTTTTTTAAGGCATAATGTAATTTTAATAATTAAAAGGCATATTGTAATTTTAGAATTATTTTTTTAAGGCATATGTAATTTTAGAATTACTTTTTTTAGCATATTCTGATTAACACACTCAGATTAACATATTCAGATGATTAGTATATATTAGGCATATGTACGTGTATTCACCGATTATTTTATTGGAGGTAGAAAAATGTGTGGAATAGCAGGTGTAATATACAAAGATAAAAAAACTCACCCTGTAGGAGAAGCATTGACATCAATGCTTGAATCATTACAGCATAGGGGTCCGGATTCTGCTGGTTATGCAATCTATGGCAGTTTGGATTTTCCTGAAAATTATTATCAATTAAACATTGAAGTGAAAAGAAGAAGAGGAGCATTAGACAATTTAAAATCATTATTAAATCAAATAAGTCCAATATTCGAAGAGCAATTGATTGAGTCTGTAGGAGATTCAGATGTATACAAATGCAAAATAGCATTGGACGAATTTTCCCTTTTAAAACCATGCATTAACGAAATAGATGATTTGGAAAATGTAAGGGTTATCAACGGTTCACATTCATTTGAAATGATAAAGGACACTGGAAAAGTAAAGGATATTGCAAAACGTTTTGATGTTCCAAGCAGAATGGGAACACATGGAATAGGGCATACCCGTTTTGCAACAGAAAGTGGTGTTGACCGCTATCATGCACACCCATACCAAAGCTACATCATACCAGATATTACTGTAGTGCATAATGGGCAAATCACCAATTACTGGAAAATAAGAGATCCATTGGAAAGAAAAGGACACACTTTCGAATCATTTAATGATACTGAGTGCATTGTTCATTATATGGCAGATAAACTTGACCAAGGATACAAATTGGAAGAGGCATTGGATCAAGCGGTAATTGATTTGGATGGTCCATTTTCCATATTGGTCGGAACACCTAACGGCATTGGGATTGCAAAGGACAAGCTCGGTCTTAGGCCTGGTGTAATGGTGGAAACCGATGAGATTTTTGCTGTTGCTTCAGAGGAAATGGCATTGCATGATGTTACTGATTCAGATGAAATAGAACAGATAGCTCCAGGGGAAACAAGAGCTTACACAATATAAGGAGTTTTTTCTATGAAAGAATATCTAATTGATGCAAATGGTATGGAAGAGAAAGAATTAAATCGCACCATTAAGGAACAAGCTAAATATCATGAAAAGCTCATTATTGACAATCCTGATTCCAAGCACAATATTTGTGCAGGATTAACTGAAGATGTTGAGATAGAGATCAATGGTTCTGCAGGCTATTTTGTTGGAACAATGGCTCACGGACCAAGGATACACATCACTGGAAATGCCGGCTGGTTTGCTGGAGACAATATGACAGAAGGTGAATTGATTATTGAAGGGACAGCTGGTGACGGTGCGGGACAAGGAATCTATGGTGGCACAGTTATCGTGAAAGGAAATGTCGGTTCAAGAACTGGAGAAATCATGAAAGGGGGAACCGTAATCATTGGAGGAAACAGCGGTTTCATGACTGGTCTTCTTATGATGGGAGGAAAGCTCATAATACTTGGTGATGTTACTGAGGATGTTGGAGAATCCATCATGAGAGGAACCATTTTCGTTCTTGGAAATGTGAAAAGCTTAGGAAAAAATGCAGTTATGGAAGAAACCACTCTTGAAGACCAAATGGAACTTCAAGAAATCTTAACTGAATATGGTTTCAATTTGACTGAAAATGATTATTCAAGTTTTAAGAAAATCGTTAACATGCAATAGGAGTTGAAAAAATGAGCGAACATAGAATAGCTATGGTGGGAACACCATGTGAAATTATGGCTGCAAGCAAACTTCAGTATTATGCAGATAGTCCTATTGATGTTAAATTGGGATTATTCTGTATGGAGAATTTTTCATATAAGTACTTTGTAAATCTCTTGAAAGAGTATGACTTGAAAATGGATGACATTGAAAAATTCCAAATTGAGAAAGGGTTCGTATTTTTACTTTTAAAAACTAAAGAAACAGTGAAAATACCTCTTTCAGTAGCTAAAAGGATCATTAGGAAAAACTGTAATATATGTGTTGAACTGACATCTGAAACCTCTGACATTTCAATAGGTTCAATTGGGTCTGAGGACGGTTGGTCAACACTCATAATAAGAACTGAAAAAGGTGATGAAATAGTAAACGGGGCAATCGATCAGAGATTCATTGAAGCTAAGGAGTTTTCAGATTCACAATTTGGATTGTTGAATAGAATTGCAGAATCTAAAATAAGCAAAAATCTTGAAACTATAGAAAGAAGGGAATTCTTGGCAAGGCCTGTACTGTACCAAAGGGAAAAGTCAGAGGATTCAATTGAAAGAGAATTCTCAGAAGCATCATTCTTGGATCTAAGGTCAAATGTCATTGATGTTGGAGCATGTGTGCTCTGTGGAGCATGTGAATATGCATGTCCTCATAATCTGATAACAATTGATGACACCAAACCACGGATGAAAGGGGAATGTCCAGACGATTGTCATGCATGCTTTGAAGTATGTCCAAGAACATTCATCCCTGAGGATTTGAGAAATGACAATTCAAAACCAATAGGGGACTTTAAAAAAGTATTGTCAGTGAAATCTTTAAAACACACTCAAGGACAGGATGGATCCATTGTTACAACATTAATCGACTATTTATTGTCCAATGAGATTGTTACAGAAGCGCTTATTGTTGATAAGGAGGATCATTTGGCTTGGAAACCTTATGCAAAGCTAACAAATGCAATTGATGAGGTTGTCAAATCTGGAGGAACAAAATATTCTGTATGCCCTGTATTCAAACCATTAAGGGATTTGAAAGGGGATTCTCTCCAAAACATTAATGAGGGGGTAAACTAATGTCATTCACTGTCGAGAGAAAATTGGAAATTTGTAAACAGAGCAATGATAGGCCTGGATGTTGCTGGTATTTATGTGACAATCCTCACAAATCATCATGTAAAAACTGTTATAGCTGCTATTCAAATTGTCCTCATGGAGTATATGAGGTTATCAATGATGAGCCATTGCCTATACATCAGGAAAACTGTGTAGGATGTAAAATCTGTGAAGAGATGTGTCCAACACATGCAATATATGTCAGACCTCTTGTTGATGAAGGCAGAGGTGTATGGTCAAATTCAACAATGGTTGAAATCAAACGTAAAAGTCAAACAGGAGCATATAAGGTCAGAGGTTGTGGACTCACTAGAAGAATCCCAACATTTGATGACTTAAGCATATTGCCTGCACAGGTTTCAAGGCCACCAATAGATTCCTATAGGGAAACATGCAAGACTTCAGTGGTTCTTGGAGACAGGTTTGCAGAAAATCCAATTGAAATAGACACCCCTATCATGATTGGAGCAATGTCTTTTGGTGCATTAAGCAAGGAAGCAAAGATAGCATTGGCTATTGGAAGCAGTAAGGTCGGTTCAATAACCAATACAGGTGAAGGGGGAATGCTTCCTGAAGAAAGGTACTATGCAGACAAATTGATTGCCCAATATGCATCAGGCCGATTTGGAGTTTCAGCAAGTTATCTCAACAATGCAGAAGCTGTTGAAATAAAAATAGGTCAAGGTGCAAAATCCGGTATGGGAGGACATTTGCTTTCCCATAAGGTAACTGCAGAAGTGGCAAGGGTTAGAAACATTCCGGAAGGAACCTCTGCATTAAGTCCTGCTAGACATATGGATATTGTGGGTCCTGAAGATTTAGGTATGAAAATCAATCAGTTAAGGGAAATTACCGATTGGAAAATACCTATAATCGTGAAATTTGCATCAGGTAGAGTGGAACAGGATGTGAAGATTGCTGCAAAGGCCGGTGCAGACATAATTGTGGTCGACGGTATGCAAGGGGGAACCGGTGCAGGGCCTGAAGTGGTTACAGAACATGCAGGAATTCCTACAATAGAAGCAATAGTGAAGGCTGATGATGCTCTTAAGGACATTAATTTAAGAAGTGAAGTTAGTCTCGTAGCTGCTGGTGGAATTAGATCAGGTGCTGATGTGGCAAAGGCTATTGCTTTAGGTGCAGATGCTGTTTATATAGCTACATCTGCATTGATTTCAATAGGCTGTAAAGTTTGCCAATCATGTTCAGAGGGTATTTGCCCTAAAGGAATTGCAACACAGGATAGGGTTTTGAGAAGAAGATTGGATCCTATTAGGAAAGGACAGCAAGTAGCGAATTATATTGAAGCAATGACACAGGAAGTAACCTCCTTGACTCAACAGGCAGGAAATACAGATATTGAAAATCTTGAACGTCAGGATCTGGTTGCATTGACTATGGAGGCTTCACAATTAACAGGAGTGCCAATGGTGAGAAATTAAATTAGGAGATATTATTATGGCTGCATTTGAAAGAGTAAAATCAGGGATTCCAGGGCTTGATGAGGCTTTAGACAATATCCGTTTGGGAGATAATGTAGTTTGGAATGTTACAAATCTAAATGAATTCTCTTACTTTGTCGACCCTTATGTCAAACAGGCGAAAGAGGATAAGCGGAACTTGATATACATTAGGTTTGCCAATCACCATCCATTGATTGAAATGACAGAAGATGACTTTAGGCTGCTTGAAATGGAAGAGAATAATCCTGAAACTGAGTTTTGCATGATTGAACGTGATGGAATCAAGATATATAAGGTAAATCCATATAATCAATTTGAGACATTCACATTAGAGGTTCACAGAATTATTGAAAAGGAAGGATTTGATGCATTCTATGTATTTGACTGCTTAAGTGACCTTCAAGCTGTTTGGTCAACAGATTTGATGATGGGAAATTTCTTTAAGGTTACCTGCCCATTCCTGTTCCAATTGGATACAGTAGCATATTTCCCGATCATTCGAGGAAGGCATTCCTTTGATGCCATAGCTAAAATTCGTGAAACCACACAGCTATTCCTGAATGTATACTCAAATTCTCCTGAAGAGGTTTATGTTTCTCCACTTAAAGTATGGAACAGGTATTCTCAAACAATGTTTTTGGGACATAAGTTTAACCCAAGAACAGGTTTTGTCAAGGTTTTGCAGGATGGTCAGGAAGTAAGCAAATATTATAAGACCATAAATGATTCTGATAAGCATCAAAGCGGGCAAATCCTGGACAGTTGGGAAAGATATATGCTTCAGGTAAGAATGAAGTATGCAGAAGGCAAGAATATCGATGACGAGTGCGATAAGATTTGTGAGCTGATGATGACAAAGGATGATAAGATGCTTTCCAAAATAAAGGAATACTTCACTTTTGAGGATTATATCACTATATACGATCGCCGTGTAGGGAGCGGATTGGTAGGTGGTAAGTCCTGTGGTATGCTTCTTGCAAGAAAGATAATTGAAAAGGAGCGTCCTGACATATACAGTAATCTTGAACCTGACGATTCCTTTTACATTGGCTCAGATTTATTCTATACATACATTGTTTCAAATGACTTATGGGACCTTCGGGTAAAGCAAAGAACCAAGGAAGGTTACTATAAATATGGAAAAGAGTTGGAAGAGGCTCTTAAAAACGGTACTTTTTCAGATGAGATCAAAAAGGGGTTCATACAGATTTTAGATTATTTCGGACAAAATCCGATTATTGTCAGATCAAGCAGTTTCCTTGAAGATGGATATGGGAATGCATTTGCAGGAAAATATGAATCGGTTTTCTGTGTTAATAGAGGCAGTCTTGAAGAACGTTTAGCTGCCTTTGAAGAGGCTGTAAAAGTGGTATATTCTAGTACCATGAACATTTCTGCATTGGAATATAGGAAAATAAACGATTTGGATGATACTGATGAGCAAATGGCTCTTTTGGTCCAAAGGGTTTCAGGTTCCTATCATGGAGACTATTTCTTCCCAACTGCTGCAGGTGTAGGATTTTCATATAGCCCATATTCTCCACTTCCTGAAATGGACAACAGCAAAGGAATGCTAAGGTTGGTAATGGGTCTAGGTACAAAAGCTGTTGACAGGACTAAAAAGGATTATCCTAGAATCATCAATCTTGACAAGCCTGAAGTGACTATGGTGAAGGATATTAGGGAAAAGCACAGATATTCCCAGCATTATCTTGATGTTATCGATTTCAATGATTTAAGCTTGCATGACATTCCTGTCAATGAGGGTTTGGATGTTATTCCAAGGTATTCAAAGAAAGTTCTGGTTGAACATGACCGTGAAGCTGAAAGGATGTTCCGTGATCGTGGTGAGCGCCGTGAGATAGTGTTTGTAAACTGTGAGGGGCTTGTAAAAAATGAGGATTTCATCAATGAGATGAAGGAAATCATGAATACATTGGAAACCGCTTATGATTATCCTGTTGACATAGAGTATACGGTCAATGTCGGTGAGGACAATTCATTCAATGTAAACCTATTGCAATGCAGACCTCTGCAGGTTTCAATAAACAATGAAGCCATTGAAATGCCTGAAGATAAGAACGTTTTCTTCCATATCAAGGAATCTTCAATGGGCATGTCACGTAAGGATGAGGTAGATACAATCTGTTATGTTGATCCTCATAGGTATTATGAATACCCATATGCTCAGAAAAGTTCAATAGCTCATGTAATAAATGATGTGAATGCCTATTGCAAGGAAAATGGAAAGACTGCGATTCTCATTGTTCCTGGAAGAATCGGCACTTCCTCTCCAGAATTAGGAATTCCAGTGGTATTTGCCGACATCAGCTATTTCTCTGCAATTCTGGAGGAATCATACAGTGAAGTGGGATATATGCCTGAATTATCCTTTGGAAGCCATATGTTTCAGGATTTGGTGGAAGCGGAAATATATTATGGTGCATTGTTTGAAAATGAGAAAAAGATTGAATTCAATAAGGATATGATTTATGCTTATAAAAACATCTTGAAGGAAATAAATCCTAATCTGAGCGAAGAGATTTATGATATGGTGCAGGTCATCGACTTTGGTGAAGACAAGGCAGAATTCTATCATGATATGAATAAGGATGAGACCTTATGCGTTTTCAAATGATTTAACTGAAAGGAGATAAACATAAGGGATTGTATTATGCCAGTGTCTCTAAATAAAATTCATATTTGAAAACATTCATTGTTTTGGGTAGGTGGGAGGGACATATGCCTTTTTATTTGCAATAGTTCTTTTTTGCACAAAGAAAATTTGTAAAATAAAACAAAACATAGGACAAATTGTGATTAGTGACCCTATCTGAATTTTTAGAGTTTATTTTTTCAGGTAGGGTTATTTTTCACATTTTTTTAAAAATTAGTTTTAGCTATTTTTCACGCTATTTTCAAGCTATTTTTATCTAATAATTATTAATATGGGCTGTTTTTTTAATTAAAATATTACCCTAATTAATTATTAATATGCGTTCTGTTTTTTTTTTTAATTAAAATATTTTTAATTTATTAATTATTAATATGGGGTCGGTTTTTTCAAAAAAAAGAGTTAGGGATTAAATTCTTTCGTATGAATCCCCATCTACTTTGTAAACCGGTTTTAAGATTTTAAATGTTTGAATAACATCAACAAAAGACTTTACAGCAACTTGATCCCTATTGTTTTTGGTGTAGAGTTCAAGGGAGTATAGGTTGTTGTCCTTTAGGATAGCATATTGTTCAACTTCCAATCCTTCTTTTGTAAGATAGATAACATCCCAAATTCCATAATTGTCAAAGTTTTCCATTCCAGATTGCTGGATTTCACATTCCTTTGACTTCAAATCTGTTTCTACAAGTTCCTTTAACTCTTCAACAGTGTTTGCCAAGCAAGGTTGTGTAGATATTTTTACAATTGCATTGTTGGTCTTATTCAATAATACAAGATGTGTGAATTCATCTTCTTCCTCACTTTTCATCTCTTGCCATAAGAATGGGTATTCCAAATAGAAGTACCCGTTGTTATATCCTTTTTTCATTTGTCTTAATGTCTCTTCAGCACTAAGTGTCTTTGGCTCTCCATTTTCGTCATTTCCTAATTCAAGTACGAATCTGTCCTTATTTCCTTTAACCATTTAAATCACAATCATTATTTTTAATCTAATATTCTTATTAAAAATTTTTTATTTCTTTAAGTTAAATTAATTTAAAATTTTAATTAACACTTCTTCTAATATAATTTATCAATTTATCATTAATTAATTTAATTATAATATTTGCTATTTTGATTAATAATTTAATTATAAATCTTAACCTTCTTTAAGATAAATTTATATGTTTTTAAAATGTTATATTGTATTAATAGGATAATGTTTGTAATATAATATTTGTAGATAATATTTGTAGAAAATATTTGTAATATAATATTTTAGATAATGTTTGATGATGTTTTTTTAAAATATTTAGGTTTTTGATACTATGGGAAGATTAGGTTTTTTATTCAATCCGGATGGGAACATGCCTAAAGGTGAGATTAAATCAAGGGATGTTGACTTTGATTTCTTAGGATTATTGACTGAAAACACTGATGGGAATGATATCAAATCCAATGGAGCAATCAAGTTGGATGAGGATTCCATTTACATAGAATTGAGAAGCAGGTTAAATGGGAAAGTCAAGGATGCATTTGAAATAGCTTATGATGATTTGAATGCAGAGGACATTGATAGAATAGCTGACAATAAGGTTCAATTGAATTTAGACAATAGGACTATTCAGCTTAAGACATTGGACCATGACATGCTGAATAATTTTGAAAGCAGATTAAAGAATAAGTTAAACACAGGCTCATTTGTGCCTGAAGAGGAAAAAATAAGGCATGTGATTGCAGATGTTCCTGCAGAGATAAGAAAATATCATGAACTGTTGAAGGATGGAATAATCACAGCAGAGGAATTTGAAAAGAAGAAAAAGGAATTATTGAATAATTGAATTATATATTCGTATTTGCACTTTTCTTAAAGTATGGTGATATTATGGAAATTAAGTCTATACCTGAAATAATCAAGGAAATGGATTATTTGCTTAAGGAAGAGAAATATGATGAAGCATATCAGTTTGCAAAGGAAAACATCAATTTGAATAAGGAATATGTTGAAGGGGAATACATATTCAAAAATCTTCTTGAAGAGCTGTTGTTCCAAATCACCATCAAAAAGGAGATAAAAAGAAAATATCCTCTCATGCTGGACTATTCCACATTGTACTCCAATTATGGGAATGTACTGTTGCATTTCAATGAGTATGAAAATGCCTTAAAATCTTTTAAATTATCTTATAATTACAATCCTATCAATGTAAAAGCCATTTTCGGCTTATGTGAAATTTATAGGATTGAAGAGAATTGGGATGAATTTCACAATCTCGCTATTCAATCCTTCAGATATGATCACTCCCTGGAGGATCTTTCCAAATCATTTGAATACTTGTCCATTTATTATCTTAATGAGTATAATGCATCTAATGATGATGAGAATCTGAAATTATCAATATATTTAAGCAGATTAGCCCAATCTTATCTAGATTCAAATGAAAATGAAACAGCTATTGGATTTGATGATGATGCTTTAACCCAACACGACCAAAGCATTGAAGAGATTAAGGAGTATCTCAAATCAAAAGGATTGCCATATGGCCCTGGCATTGAAGTCATTACAATATGC
This sequence comes from Methanobrevibacter olleyae, assembly GCA_015063035.1. GTDB lineage: Archaea > Methanobacteriota > Methanobacteria > Methanobacteriales > Methanobacteriaceae > Methanobrevibacter > Methanobrevibacter olleyae_A. Next base: position 23,096 of record SUTG01000014.1, on the reverse strand, counting down.
AAGAATCTGGGATTCCAATTAGATGAGGATAAGAAAGTGGTTCCTGCATTGTTCTATTTCAATATTGCATATGATTTAACTAAAGATCCTGCAATTAAAGATGTCATTGGCGATTTGGATGCAAAGGTTGAAAGAAAACTTACTGAATGAGGATATGCCTAAAAATTTGCTTTCATTTGATCATATCCCTGATAAAAATTTTCTTTTTTTTTAAATTTTTTATTTTTCAAATATTTGAAAATTCCAAATTTAAGTTCTAATATATAAACTTTACTATGAATTTCCAAAAAATCTTTAAATATTATTAAAATCAATATTAATTTGTGCTTATGATTTTGACTTTTGTGCTATTTTTTAAAAAATTAAGGTCAATAATTCAAAACCTTTATATACTATTAATTACTTATATTGTTATATCAGTGAATTATATATTAGACAGCACTATGTCTGATATTATTAGATTGCCGAGATAGTCTAGCCTGGTAAGGCGCGGGACTGGAAATCCCGTGAGGGTTCACCTCGCCTGGGTTCAAATCCCAGTCTCGGCGTTTATTAGTGTATAGCAATTTAATGTAATTCTATTTAATAGGATTATTATTAATGATAATATCACTTTTATCAAATTATCATTAAGGTAAATCCGATTCAAATAAGCTTTACGAATTGGATTTATTTAGTTTGCTTTTTTTTAATTAGTTAAATTATAATCTAGCTATGGCTTTAAAAGTTTATTAGTAATTTATTGAGTATTAAGTTACTCTATCTTTTAGTAAGCTGAGCGTAGTTATTATTTAATTAGAATTATTAAATGTGCTTGAAACTGATATGAACTCTTGGTTAGCATTGGTTTATGGATAAATTGTTTAAATAATTCATTTAAATCATTCAATCTATTAGACTATTGTTAGACTAAGTTTTACATTGTTGAAAAAACTGTGCTTTAAAATAAAGCATTCGAATCCGCTAAATTTTTTAAATAACGTCTCGTGGGTTCGCTCCAAAGAAAATAATATGGAGGTTACTTTAATGGAAGACGACTTTAAGCACTTAGTGCGTATATCCAGAAAGGACGTAGATGGTAACAAAACTATTCAGCATGCTTTGACTGAAATTAAAGGTGTTGGATTATCCTTATCTAGATCTATCTGTCTTACCTTAGGTTTAAATACTGATGACCAAATCGGTTACATCTCTGAAGAAGATGTTTCTAAAATTGAAGCACTCTTGGAAAATCCTCAAGAATTCAATATTCCTGATTGGATGTTAAACAGACGTAACGATTATGCTACTGGTGACGATCTTCATTTAATTGAATCTGACCTTGACATGACTTTAAGAGATGATTTAAACAGAATGAAAAAGACCAGAAGTTACAAAGGTAGAAGACACGAAGTTGGTTTACCAGTTAGAGGACAAAGAACTAAATCTACTTTCAGACACAGTTCTACTGTCGGTGTAAGTCGTAGAAGAAGATAATTTCATCTTTTATTGCACTTAGGTAAACTTGATAGATTAATACGAAATTTTTATAATAAATTTATGATTATTATATGAAGATAAGGAGATGTGATTATGGGACATCCAAGAAAAGCAAGGAAAAAGTATGATACACCACCTCATCCTTGGAATGCAGAAAGAATTAAAACTGAAAATAAATTAATGTCTAAATACGGCTTAAAAAACAAAAAGGAAATTTGGAAAGCTGATACTTTAGTTAGGAAATACAGTAGGGAAGCAAGATACTTACTCGGTTTCTCTCAAGATCAAGTAAAAGTTGAAACTGAAGAATTATTAGGACACTTGAAAAGATCAGGAATCCTTGATGAAAACGCTCACTTAGAAAACATTCTTGACTTAACTGTTGAAGATATTTTAAGAAGAAGATTACAAACTATAGTTTTCCAAAAAGGTTTAGCTCGTACTCCTAAAGAAGCAAGAATGTTTGTAGTACACGGACACATTGCTTTAAACGGTAAGAAATTAAATTCTCCAAGTTACGTAGTTAAAAGAGGAGAAGAAGAAGCAGTTGGTTTCTACCACTCTTCCCCAGTAGCTAAACAGATTGAAGAATACAATAAAGCAGCAACTCAAGCTGGAGAAAATCAATAAGGTGTGTAATTATGGCAAAAGACGAAAAATGGGGAATAGCTAATATTTATTCATCCTTTAACAATACTATCTTAACTGTAACTGATATTACCGGAGCAGAAACTATCTGTCAATGGTCTGGTGGTAAAGTTGTTCGTGCAGACAGACAACAATCCTCTCCTTTTGCAGCAATGGAAGCAGCAAACAGAGCAGCTGAAGATGCAAAGGAAAAAGGTTTTGTCGGATTACATATTAGAGTAAGAGCTCCTGGTGGAAATGGTCCTAGAAGTCCAGGTCCTGGTGCACAAGCAACCATTCGTGCATTAGCAAGAGCTGGAATCAAAATTGGTAAAATTGAAGATATCACTCCTATACCTCATGATGGTACTGGAAGACCAGGCGGTAAAAGAGGAAGAAGAGTATAAGAAGGGTTTAATATGAAAATTGATGTCAAAGAGCAAGATGAAAATTCAATGACTTTCATAGTCAGAGATGCAGAAGTTCCTTTTGTAAATGCTATTAGAAGAATTGCTATGATGAAAGTACCTAAATTAGCTATTGAAGACGTATTCATAGTTAAAAATGATTCTGCAATGTTTGATGAAGTATTAGCTCACAGATTAGGTTTAACTCCTTTAGTTTCTGATGCAGAATCTATTGAGGGTTTAGTGCTTCCAGAAGATTGTGATTGCGATAGTGAAAAAGGAGAATACTGTCCAAGATGTAGTGTTTCTTTCTCATTAAGGGAAACAGGACCTAAAACTGTATACTCTAAAGATTTAAAATCTTGTGGTGACTCAAAAATTAAACCAGTATACGATACCATACCTCTCTTGAAATTAAAAGAGAATCAGGAAGTTGATTTAGAGGCTGTAGCAAAATTAGGAATTGGTAAAGACCATGCAAAATGGGTGCCAACCACTGTTTGTGCTTATAAACAATATCCAGAAATCGAAACTGAAGAGAAAGTTGACAGCACTGTTGCTACTGCAGTTGTTGAATCATGCCCTAAAAGGGTTCTCGATTTTGACAGCGAAGAAGGAAAAATTGAAGTTGTCGATATTGAAAATTGTTCCCTTTGTAAAGCTTGTGTAAGGGCAGCAAAAGCAGCAGAATCTAAATGTATAACTGTCGGGTATCGTGAAAATGATTTTATTTTTAAAATTGAAACTGATGGATCAATGCCTCCTAAAGAGGTTTTATTAAAAGCTTGTGATGTTTTAGATTCTAAAGCAGACGAGTTTATCACATTTAGTGAAGGAGGAAGCTAATAATGGCTAGAGAAATTAAGAAAACTAATCCTAACCTTATTGACCTTATTTACAATCTTAGAAAACAGTCTTATGAGGAAGAAGTAGGTATCTGGAAAGAAGTAGCTATCAAACTTGAAAAACCTTGCAGAAACCAAGCTGAAGTAAGCCTTTCTCATATTAACAAACACACTGTTGAAGGAGAAACTGTGGTTATTCCAGGTAAAGTATTATCTGACGGCAAATTAGACCACAAAGTTACTATAGCAGCATTAGGATTTACTAAAAACGCTCAAATTAAAATAGAAAAATTCGGTAGCGAAGCTCTTTCTATTGCAGAACTTGCAGAAGCAAATCCTAAAGGCAGCAATGTAAAAATTATGTTATAAGCTAAGGGTTGGTGTAAAAAATGATGATTATTAACGGTGAAGGACATATTTTAGGAAGACTTGCTAGTGTAGTCAGCAAGCAACTTCTCGAAGGCGAAGAGATTGTAGTTCTCAACGCTGAAAAAATAATGTTAACTGGTAATAAAGATTGGGCTTACGCTAAGTACAAACAAAGAGTAGACAGAGCATCTATCTCTAACCCTCGTGACTTAGGTCCTAAATACCCAAGAAGACCAGAAGATATATTCAGAAGAACCGTAAGAGGTATGTTACCTATGAAAAAAGCAAAAGGTAAAACTGCTTTCAAAGGATTCAAAGCATTTGTAGGCGTACCTGAAGAGTATGCTGATGCTGAACTCATAACCATGCCTGAAGCTGAATATAACGACATTAAAAAAGGAATGGAATTAGGAGAAATCTCTAAACTTTTAGGTGCTAAATTTGAATAGATCATTTGAATTTAGTGAAGTTTGATTTGTTCTAATTGAGGATTATTATACGAATTATATTAAATGATGGAGTAATTGTTATGAAAGTTGTTCATACAAGCGGTAAGCGTAAAACAGCTATTGCAAGAGGTACTGTAAGAGAAGGTACTGGTAAAGTAAGAATCAATAAAGTTCCTTTAGAACTTTATTCTCCAGAACTTGCACGTTTAAAATTAACCGAACCATTAGAATTGGCTGGAGATGTTGCTAATCAAGTAGACATTTCCATCAGAGTTAATGGTGGAGGAGTTATGGGCCAAGCTGAAGCTGCACGTATGGTAATTGCAAAAGGTTTAGTGCAATGGACTCAAGACATGGACTTAAAAGAGATCTACACTCAATATGACAGAACCATGTTAGTAGGTGACCCAAGACGTTCTGAACCTAAAAAATATGGTGGTCCTGGAGCGAGAGCACGTAAACAAAAAAGTTACAGATAATTTTTATATGTAATGTATTCAATATAAATTTTACATTCTATCTTATTCTTAATTCCTTTTTAAGAATATTTAGAAATTGTAAAATTTATAAAATTTCTGTAAGTATTTTCTAATCTTTTTAATTTTTCATTTACGGTTAGAAAAAGTTGTAAAATTTAATTTGATTATTTCATATTTTTTAATTATGAAATATGTTTTATATAAAAAGGAAAATGATGATTATATGATACCTATACGATGTATAAGTTGTGGAAAACCCGTTTCTGCATATTTTGATGAATACAACCGCAGATTAGCTGATGGTGAAGAGTCAAAGGATATTTTGGATGATATGGGTATTACAAGATATTGTTGTAGAAGAATGTTAATTTCTCATGTTGAGACTTGGGAATAATCCTTATCCTTTTTTATTTTTTTATTTTAGGCTTAAATGATTATTTTATCAATTTGGGAATTAATTAGCTATTAATAGTTTATACAATTGATTATTGTTTAATAATTAGGAGTTAAATAATGGCTGCAAATAAAGACAATACAAAAAAATTAACAAGATTCGAAAAAGCTAGAGTTTTAGGTGCAAGAGCTATTCAGCTTTCCATGGGTGCTAAGCCTATGAAACACAAGGAGATTGAAAAATTCCTTAAAAGTTCCAAATCTCTTGATCCTATTGATATAGCCACTAAAGAACTTGAATTAGGCATTTTGCCTTTAAACGTTAGACACAAAGAATAAATCATTTATTCTTTATCTATTCTTTTTTATATCTAAAAAAGAATTTAAAAATCAGTATAATTGTTCTTTTTATTTAAAAAGAATTTTATATATTTAATGATTAAGTATTTAAGTGATTAATTACTTAATAATATTATAAATAAATTATTAAAATTATTTAATTTAAATTTTAAATCATATAATTTATTTAAATTTATTTATTTCTTTAAATTAAGAATATCATATGCAATCTATAAATCAACCTTCTAGTTTTTTTATGATTTCAAAATCCATTATAGATTTTATGGTAAGACGAATTGAATAAGGATTCTTTTGAATCTCATTGGCAAATTGATTATTGATTAAGTGTTGATAATGAATTATTGATTAAGTGTTGATAATGAATTATTGATTAAGTGTTGATAATGAATTATTGATTATTTAATGATCATTAGTTAATTAGAACCTTTAATCAATATTAGGTTTATTTAATCCGTTGTTATAGGAAAACTAGCAAATTGAATACTTAATTGCATACTAAAATTGCATATTCAATTATCTTAAATTTAAGGGATGATTAAATTTTATTTATAATATTCATTTAAATTATTCTTTATAACCTATGAGGTGTTATTTTGGATAGTGTAATTGAAGATGTTCGTGTTAGAAAGATTTTAGACAGCAGGGGAAATCCTACTGTTGAAGTGGACATAATTACCTGGAACGGATTTGGAAGAGCCGCTGCACCTAGTGGTGCAAGCACTGGTTCTAGAGAAGTCGTTTCTTTCCCAGAAGGTGGAGTGAGTCAAGTAATCACTGAGGTTGAAGATTTAATCTCCTCCGAACTTATTGGTATGGCTGCTGAAGACATTGAGGACATTGATGAAATCCTTAAGGAAATTGATGGAACCGATAACTTGTCTGCAATTGGTGGAAATACCACTGTGGCTGTTTCCATGGCTGCAGCTAAAGCAGCGGCAATGAGTTACAATTTGCCTCTTTACAATTTCTTAGGGGGCAATTTCGTTAAGGAAATTCCTTATCCATTAGGGAATATGATGAATGGAGGGGCTCATGCAGGTCCTAATGCACCTGACATTCAAGAGTTCCTGGTTGTTCCTGTTGGAGCAAGTGACATTACAGAAGCGGTTTTCGCTAATGTTGAAGTTCATAAAAGATTAAAGGAGCTCATAAGCAAAAAAGACCCTAGCTTCACTGGTGGAAAAGGTGATGAAGGAGGTTGGATTCCAAACATCGCTAATGATCAGGCATTGGAGATTCAAGCTCAAGCTTGTGAAGAGGTTGGTGATGAACTTGGTTTTATCATTAAGCCTGGTTTGGATATGGCTTCATCTGAATTCTGGAGCGAGGAAGAAGGTAAGTATGTCTATGGTCAAGACGGTCTTCTAAGAGACAGCGGTGACCAGGTTGATTATGTAAAAGACTTGATCGATACTTATCATATGTTCTATGTTGAAGATCCTTTTGATGAGAAAGATTTTGAAGGTTTTGCAGAACTCACAGCAAAAGTTGGCAATAAATGCCGCATTTGCGGTGATGACCTATTCGTAACCAATAGAGAATTATTGGCTAAAGGAATTGAAATGAATGCTGCAAATGCAATAATAATCAAGCCAAATCAAATAGGTACTTTAACAGACACTTATGAAACTGTTAGATTAGCTAAAGAGAATGGTGTAATGCCTGTTGTTTCCCATAGGTCCGGAGAAACCTGTGATGAAACCATAGCTCACTTGGCAATTGCATTCGGCGCCCCAATGATTAAAACCGGTGCAATAGGTGGGGAAAGAATAGCTAAACTAAATGAACTTATCAGAATTGAAGAGGAAATGTCCAATCCTAGAATGGCTGGTTTATATTAGATTTCTTTTCAATTCAGTTAATCAAATTCAGTTCAAATCATGATTATAGTAAATTTTAGAGCGAGATTTACTTTAATAGGTAGTTAAATTTATTAATTATTAAATTAAATCTTTTTATTAGCAAAAAAAGTTTTATTTATAATTAATCTTTAGGTAATTTATTAATAGGCTTATAAAAGAATTTATAGTGTTTTATCAAGTTTATTAATTAAATTATTAATTAATAAAAATTTTAAGAAGAAAATGGTGTAAAAATGTCAACTGTTATTATTGATGCAAGCAAATGTGAAAATGCAGATTGTGGTGAATGTGTAGATATGTGTCCTATGGAAATCTTTTCCTTAGACGGAGACAAAATCGTAACTGATCATGAAGACGAATGTACTTTATGTGAAGTATGTGTCGACATGTGTCCTAACGACTGCATTACTATCAAAGATGAATAAATTTGTTGATTTTGAGAGAAGAATTCTTAAATAATCTCCTTTTGGATTTTATTTGAATTCTTATCTTATTTTTTAATTATTTCTTAATAATTTAATTTAATTTCAATAAAAAATTCAATAAAAATTATATTTTATATTATATGGTGATAAAGTGTCAGATTTATTAATCCCTTTAGAAAAGTATTTAGCTGCTGGGTTACACATTGGTACCCAACAAAAGACTAGTGACATGGAAAAATACATTTTCCGTGTAAGATCCGATGGTTTATATGTCTTAGACGTTCGTAAAACTGATGAAAGAATCAGAGCTGTTGCTAAATTCTTAGCAAAATACGACCCAGATGACATTTTAGTGGTAGCTACCCGTCAATACGGTCAAGCTCCTGTTAAGAAATTCGGTGAAATCACTGGATGTAAAACCATTCCTGGTAGATTCATCCCAGGTACCTTAACCAACCCACAATACGCTAAATTCATTGAACCTAAAGTTATTGTTGTAACTGACCCAAGATCCGACTCTCAAGCAATTTTAGAATCCAAACAAAACGGTATTCCTGTAGTAGGTTTATGCGATTCTGAAAACTTACTTGCTAACGTGGATATTTGTGTTCCATCCAACAACAAAGGTAGAAAAGCTATCGCTTTAATCTACTGGTTACTTGCAAGACAAATCTTAAGAGAAAGAGGAATTCTTGGCGAAGACGAAGATTTAGACATTGAATCTTCTGACTTTGAACTTAAATTCTAGTTAATTAATTTTAATTAATTAATTAACTTTTTCTATTATTTTTACTTTTTTAAACTTTTTTAAATTCTATTTTTATCTATTTTATCTATTTTTATCTTATTATCCTATTTTTATAATTTAATTTATACTCTAACTATTTTTAAAAAAATAAATAAATTTTTTATATTAAGTAAATTAAATTATTAATTAATTCTTAAACTTTATATTGAAAATAATTTAAAAATGGGTGAAAATATGATTAGAGAACCTGCAGTTGCTGGTGCATTTTATGAAAGTAATGTAAAATACTTAAGAGAATCAATTGAGGACTGTTTTAAACATAGGTTAGGGCCTGGTGAAGTGCCTAAGCTATCAAGGATAAAAAATGAAAAACAGGTTAATGCAATTATGGTTCCACATGCAGGATATGTCTACTCTGGCCCTACTGCCGCTCATGCTTATTCTAAATTAGTTCAGGACGGTTATCCAGAAACCTTTGTAATACTTTGTCCTAATCATACTGGCTATGGGGCAGATGTTTCAGTGTACAATGAGGGATCATGGGTAGTTCCGAATGGAGTCTGTGATGTGGACAATGAACTTGCAGATGAAATTATAAAAAACTCTAATTTCGCTAAGGCTGATTTTAATGCACACTTAAAGGAACACAGCTGTGAAGTTCAGCTTCCATTCTTAAAGTACTTTGACAGCAACTTCAAGATAGTTCCAATCTGCATGATGGATCAATCTGTTGAAACATCTAAAGATTTGGCAAATTCCATCTATGAATCTAGCCAAAACTTAGGAAGAAAAATCACTTTGATTGATAGTACTGATTTATCTCATTTTAAGTCTCAGGAAAAGACCATCGAACATGACAACCTTGTGTTTAATGAAGTGTTCAATGCAAATACTGAAGGGCTCTATCAAGTTGTAAAAAATGAACAAATTAGTATATGTGGATACGGTCCAACTATGGTAAGTATGGAATTTTCTAAAAAATTAGGCCAGAAAAACTTTGAACTTTTACAGCATTCAACAAGTGGTGACATAACATTGGATTATGCATCTGTAGTTGGATATGGTTCTGGTGTATGGTATTGATTAAACATTGCTGGTCAGTATATACTTAAATTAATTATAATAAGGTGATATCATGGTAAATTGTATGATGATACATGAAATGATTAGGGTCTTTGACCTTGAACGTTCATTGAAGTTTTATGATGAAGCATTGGGAATGAAAGAGAACAGGAGAGTGGATAAGCCTGAAGGTAAATTTACATTGGTCTATTTGACAGATGGCCAATCACATTTTGAATTGGAACTCACTTATAATTATGACCCTGAAGTTCCTTATGAAATAGGTTCTGGATATGGACATCTTGCAGTTCTTGTTGAGGACATTGAAGCAGTTAGGCAAGAACATATCAATGCAGGATATGAAGTAGGTCCTTTAAAAAGCTTATATGATGATGGAAGTGAAAAATACTATTTCCTGACTGATCCAGACGGATATAAAATAGAAGTTATGGAAAGGACTTAAAAAAGCAATTTTTTGTTTTCATTTCTTTCTCTTTCTTTTTAATCTATTTTTTGCTTATTTTTTTCTTTCTTTTTATTTTCTATTTTTTTGGTGGTTTTGTGTGTTTTTTTGTTTTTTGATTTCATTTCATTTTTTTAACCAATTTTCACAGCTATCATCCTGATTAATCAGCTTTTCATGATACTTGCAAAAGAATTGGGTGCATAAGTCTGTGTCAAACTCCAAATATTTGCAATTGTAACATTCTTTTTCAATATCTTTTTCAATATCTTTTTCCATATCCGTTTCCATATTCTTTTCCATATTATTTCCCATATCTATAGTATAGTTTTTATATTATTTAAGATAAATTTATAAATATACTAAATCTTAATAATTAAAAAAAATTTCAAAATCAAATATTGGATTTTAGAATAGTGAATTTTAACTTTAAAAATAAATTAGGGAGAATTAGAGATGAGACATATATCAGTAGCTTCTGCACCTGGAAAGACAATTCTTTTCGGTGAGCATTCAGTAGTGTATGATGAACCGGCTATTGCAGGTGCAGTCAATAAAAGGGCTACAGTAAGCATTCGCAGATCAAATAACAATTACTCCACATTAAAGTCCAATGATTTAGGTTTTGAAGTAAAAATGGATACCCGTAGAGGAACTTATACATTAGTTAGAGGAAAACCGGGCATTATTCGTTATATATTAAATGCTATGGGAAAGTTCCATGATCATAGTAACATTGACATGAGCCTATCCCTTAATTTGCCTATAGGTTCCGGTTTAGGTTCTTCTGCTGCTGTAACTGTCGCTACAATTGCTGCATTGCATCATTTTCATGGTGTTGAATTCAATAAGGAAACACTTGCACATGAAGCTCATGGAGTAGAAGAGGATGTTCAAGGAATAGCAAGTCCATTGGATACATTGATCAGTACATATGGTGGATTGATTTATCTCTCTCGTGAGAAGAGGATTGTCCGTTTTGACAGTCATTTGGATGCTCCATTTGTTGTGGGATTCACAAATAAATATGGAAACACTGCCAAAATGGTTAAGAACGTAAAGACATTAAAGGAAACTTACCCTGAATTGGTCAATCCAATAATCTCTACAATGGGCAAGATTGCAAATGAGGCAAGAGTTGCAATCATAAAGAATGATATTGAAAGGATAGCTGAACTCATGAATTTGAATCAGGGATTGCTTGACTCCTTAGGTGTAAACACCTATGAATTGTCCAGAATGATTTATACCGCTCGTGACAATGGAGCTCTTGCATCCAAGATCACCGGTTCCGGTGGTGGGGGAAGCATAATTTCCCTATGCAGGGAAGACAATGTGGATGAAGTTGCGGAGGCAATCAATGTTGAAGACAAGACAATTAAAGTCAAGTTCTCAAAGGATGGTGTTTTAGTAAATAGGAGAGCTCCTCCTTTGCCTTAGATTTTGTGATTGCAATGACAACTTTTTATTATTTTTCATTTTTTTAGATTATTTTAAATTTATTTTAGATATTATTTTTATTAATAGTGTGATTTTATGATTATCTTAAAGATTGGCGGAAGCATATTAACTGAAAAGGATTTGGCAGAACCTAAAGTGGATTATGAAAACTTAAATCGTATTGCAGAGGAAATCAGGGAGTCTCTATATGCTGAGGAAATCAGCAATGACTTGATAGATGGTCTCGTAATAGTCCATGGTGCAGGCTCTTTCGGTCATCCTCCAGCTAAGAAGTACAAGATTGGAGAACCTTTTGAAATGAAGGATTACCTTGAAAAGAGAATAGGATTTGCTGAAGTTCAAAACGAGGTCAAGAAATTGAATTCAATCATTTGTGAATCCTTGATTGATCATGGCATTCCAGTTATTGCAATACCTCCATCTTCATTTATAACTTCACACAATAAGAGGATCTACGACTTTGACTTGAACTTGATAAAGACATATCTCAGGGAAGGATTTGTACCTGTTCTATTTGGAGATGTGGTTATTGATGATGAAGTGAAGATAGCGGTCATCTCTGGAGATCAAGTGCTCCAATACATTGCAAAATTCCTAAAATCCGATAGGATTGTACTTGGAACTGATGTTGCAGGAGTCTATACCAAAAATCCTAAAACACATGATGATGCAGTTCATATTGATGAGGTGAACTCCATTGAAGACATTAAGTTCCTGGAATCCACTACCAATGTTGATGTAACCGGCGGTATGGTCGGCAAGGTAAAAGAGCTATTGGACTTGGCTGATTATGGAATAAGCTCTGAAATCATCAACGCAAATGAGGAAGGGGCAATCGCAAAGGCATTGCAGGGCATGAAAGTAAATGGAACTAAAATCTGCAGAAAATAATTAACTTCAATCCCCTCCATCAGACTTAAAATGTTCTTAACTTCCATTTCATATTTTAACTTTTCATTTTTATTTTTTATTTTCAAAAGCTTTTCTTTGATTTGATTGAATATTTCCTTTATGAAACTTATTGTTTCATTTATTTTGTTAGGATTCAATATTTACGGGGAGTTTTCATTCACGTTCAATCATATCACCTTTTCCTTTGCTTTTTTCTCATTTAAACCTATTTTATCTCTTATATTATTAAATATTGATTGTTTGGGCTTTGTTTTTACTATTTAGCATGAATAGTAAACTTTTATTTGATTGGGTTGATTTAATTCATTTTTTTTAAATCACAATTGTGTTTTTGCACAATTTTGCCCTTGATAAATCTTTATAATGGATTAAAAGATAATTCTTATTTAAAGTGATGTTTTTCATATTCTTTTTACAGTCAATGAACCACTTTTTTCATTAGCTAATGCAATGTGTGTTTTTCACATTATATGTAATTTCCATTACATCATATTGTCGGCTATATTTGATATTTGTATAAAAATTGCCATTATTGTCGATTGTATTCGATGTTTATATGATAATTATCATTATTGTCGATTATAATAGACAAATTTATATATTTTAAAATACAAGATTTCATATAAAGAAAGGTCTTGGTGAAAATAATGATCAAGAGAACATTATACTTAAATCAGATTGAAAGATTAATTGATAAGGAACCTGTCAAAATCATAATTGGCGTTAGAAGAAGCGGCAAGACATATCTATTAAAAAGCATACAGGAAGAACTGAAAAGCCGTGGAATAAATGAGGAAAACATATTCTTGATCTCATTTGAATCCCTGAAATACAACAAAATAGAAAACTTCAAGCAGCTTGATGAATTGATTATGGGCCTAACTAAAAACACAAAGGGCAAAATCTATCTGCTATTTGATGAGATACAAAACGTAAAAAACTGGGAAAAAAGCATAAACGCCTACAGGGTAGACCTTGACTGTGACATTTACATCACAGGTTCCAATTCAGAGCTGCTGTCGGGTGAAATGGCAACGCTAATCTCCGGAAGATACTATCAAATAAACATATACCCCTTTTCATTTGCCGAATTCATACAATACAAAAAGGAAATGGAAAAGACGGATATTGTCGACTTGGAGGAGCTGTTTGAGGAGTATGTTGAATATGGTGGAATGCCTCCTATACAGCAGGTTGCAGCAGAAGACAAGTACTCATATTTGGGGGACATATACAATACAATACTCCTAAAGGACATTATCACAAGGCACAATATCAGAAACACGGATATGCTGAACAGAATACTTGATTATGTAATAATGAACATTGGAAAAAATTTCTCTGCAGGAAGCATAGTCAAATACATAAAGCATGAGGGAAGGAAAATATCAAAGGATACAATACTTGATTATCTGTTATATGCCAAGAATGCATGCTTCATATATCAAGCGCAAAGGGAAGACATAAAAGGGAAGAAAGTGCTGAAGCACAATGAAAAGTACTTTCTGGCCGACCATGGGTTCTACCAAGCAAAATATGGTGAAATGGAAAACATGGGATCTATCCTTGAAAATATAGTGTTTATTGAACTTCTCAGAAGAGGATATGATGTAAAAATAGGATTGATTAATGACAAGGAAATAGATTTCGTCTGCACAAAAGCTAAGGAAAAGATTTACATCCAAGTAACATATAAGCTGGAGAATGATAAGACAATTGAAAGGGAATTTTCCGCTCTTGCAAAAATCGACGATAACTTTGACAAATATGTTTTGAGCATGGACAAACTTGATTTTTCAGGAAGCGGATTAAAACACAGAAACATCATAGATTTTTTGACATCAGATTATATATGATGGAGGTAAATGGGTTTTTTGATAAGTTTTTGAAAAAGCCCCCTATTTTGACCCAATATTTAAATATGATGAAAATAAAAAATTATAAATAGTTAAAATATATGCAATTTTCATATATTTTGAATTTAAAAGATTAAAATTAATATTAAGTCGGATTTTAATGTTTTTAAATTCATTCGGGACCTAATTAAACACGTAAGAATATTTTATTTAATTTAACTTTTATTCATAAGGGCTTTTTTAAATTTAATTTTTCTATTTATAAGAATTTTACATCGATTAGTTTATTTTAGATATTTAAACTGCTTTTAAAGGTTTACTGTTTAAAAAAATAGTTGTTTATCTAGAGTTTATTAGATTGCTTTTTTTAGGTTCTAATGATTTAAGTGTGCTTATTATTAATTTAAACATATTATGCTTACATTTTATTAATAATTAAAGAGGAAACAATGATTTCAGATAGAAAATTAGAACATCTATTGATTTGCAAGAATTATGATGTTAATTATAAGGAAAAAACTACAGGCTTTGAGGATATTGAACTCATCCATAGGGCATTGCCTGAAGTTCATAAGGAAGAAATTGATATTTCAACAGAGGTTTTTGGTAAGAAACTGGAATCTCCATTATTCATTACCGCAATCACTGGAGGTCATCCTGCTGCTAAGGATATAAATAAGGAATTGGCTACCGTTGCAGAAGACAAGCAAATCGGTTTAGGATTAGGTAGTCAAAGGGCAGCTATTGTGCATCCTGAATTAAGAGACACTTATGATGTTGTAAGGGAAAATGCTCCATCTGCACTTGTTTTAGGAAATATTGGAGCACCTCAATCTGATTTGGCAGAGGAAGCTGTTGAAATATTGGACAGTGATATTTTAGCAATCCATTTAAACCCTTTGCAGGAAGCAATTCAACCTGAAGGGGATGTCGATGCAAGAGGATACATAGATTCAATAGCTGAAATTTGCAAATCAGTTAAAGTCCCTGTCATGGCAAAGGAAACCGGCACAGGAATAGCTTCTGAAGATGCAATCGCACTTGAAAAGGCAGGAGTAAGTTTTATTGATGTTGAAGGTGCTGGCGGAACCAGTTGGGCTGCTGTTGAAACCTATCGTGCAGATGACAGATATTTAGGAGAATTGTTCTGGGATTGGGGGATTCCTACCGCTGTAAGCACTGCAGAAGTGGTGAATTCTGTTGATATTCCAGTAGTCTCTTCAGGGGGCATAAGGTCAGGTTTGGATGCTGCAAAAGCCATTGCACTTGGTGCAGATGCTGTGGGCATGGCACTACCTGCACTTAAAGGGGCCTATGAAGGGCAAACCGCTTTAGTTCAAATGGTTGAAAGGTTCAATGAATCCTTAAAGATAGCAATGTTTTTAGTTGGAGCTTCAAATATCGAGGAGCTTAAGAATTCAGATCTCATAATCAAAGGAGAAACTAAAAACTGGTTAGAAGCAAGAGGCTTTGATACAAAAGCGTATGCTAGAAGATAATGGCGTTTTGATACAAAGTTTATGATTAGGATAATTGAAACTATAAAAAATTATCCCAAATAGTTCTATTTTTTAATTTAAGAGTTTAACTCTATCTCAAATAGTTCTATTTTTTAATTTAAGAGTTTAACTCTTATTTTTATATTATTTAGAATGTACTGTACTTTATAATTTGAAAATAAAATCATACTAATTATTTTACGGAAAAAAAACAAAAAGGAGGCAATAAATGACAGTAGAAGTTATTGCAATAGGTGGATATGAAGAAGTAGGAAAGAACATGACTGCAGTAAAAGTCGGAGAAGATGTAATCATCTTTGATATGGGTATCCACTTAGACAGAATCAGCATTCACGAAGATACAGACATCGATAGAATGCATAGTTTGGATTTAATCGAAAGAGGAGTGATTCCAGACGATACAATCATGAAGGATGTAGACGGTAAAGTTAAGGGAATAGTATTCTCACACGGTCACTTGGACCATATTGGTGCTGTTGCCAAATTGGCTCACAGATACGATGCACCTATAATTGGAACCCCTTATACCACTGCATTAATTGAAAAGCAAATCAAGGGAGAGCGCAAATTCAAGGTGAACAATCCAATAAGACCGCTTAATCCTGGAAGCAAGATCAAGTTGTCAAAGGACATTACATTGGAGTTTGTGCAGTCCACTCACAGTATTCCTCAAGCTGTGTTCCCTGTATTGCACACCAATGAAGGAATTATCGTTTATGCATTGGACTTTAAGTTCGACAATCACCAAAAGGTTTCCCCGCCACCTGATTACAACAGGCTTAGGGAATTAGGTAGAAAAGGAGTATTGGCTCTCATTGTAGAGACTACAAATGCAATCAATTACACTGAAACAAGAACATATTCAGAAAAGGTTGCAAGAATAATTCTTGAAGACTTGATGAGAGAGCCTTTAAAGGCAAAAGAGGGTATGATTGTAACTACCTTCTCATCACATATCGAAAGGATTCAAACCATTGCAGACATTGCAAAGGACAGCGACAGGGAAATTCTATTCTTAGGACGTTCCATGGAAAGGTTCTGTGGAATAGCACAGAACTTGGGCATCTTGAAATTGCCTGCAAACGCTTATGTTTATGGATCTCCTAAAGCGGTCAACAAGGCCCTTATGAAAGCTGAAGATGATAGGGACAAGTTCTTGCTTGTAACCACTGGTCACCAAGGTGAACCTGATGCATTGCTTCCAAGAATAGCTAGTGGAAGAACTCCATTCAATGTAAAGAAAGGGGATAATGTCATATTTTCAGCCCCTATCATTCCAAATCCAACCAATGCTGCAAACAGGCATATTCTTGAATCCAAATTAAAGGCAAATGGTGCAAGAATCTATGCAAACGCTCACGTTTCAGGACACGCTGGCCGTGAAGACCACAGGGATTTCCTGAGAATGCTTAAGCCAAAGCATATCATTCCTGCTCACGGTGAGCTTGATATGCTAGTTGCTTACGGTGAGCTTGCAGAGGAAGAAGGATACAGAATAGGAAACAATATTCACATTTTAAGAAATGCACAGGCTCAAGTCTTTAACGGCCACTAGTTAATTTAATTAACTTTTTGAGCTCATTTCTTTTAAAAAATCATTATATAAATAAATTTTAATTAAGTATTTAATTAAGTTTCAATAAATATTAGTCTAGAGGGAGAATTATGTCTGATGTTACTGATGTCTTAAAACAATATTCCAAAGATGTTGTAAAAACCATTGAAGAGAATCTTAGTGTTATTGAACCACAGGATTTACAGGATGCTTGTCTTTACTTAACTAAAGCTGGCGGTAAAATGCTTAGGCCAGCTCTTACTTTAATCTCTGCAGAAGCGGTTGGAGGGAAAAAGGAAGATGCATTGAAAACTGCTGCTGCTTTAGAGCTTATTCATACTTTTTCACTTATCCATGACGATATCATGGATGACGATGACATGAGAAGGGGAATGCCTTCTGTACATAAGGTATGGGATGAGCCTGTAGCTATTTTAGCAGGAGACACCTTATTCTCAAAAGCATTTGAAATGGTAATCTCTTCCAAAGAGGAAAATGCACATCCAGCAAATGTTGCAAATGCATTAGCTACTGTTGCAGATGCCTGTGTAAAAATATGTGAAGGTCAAGCTTCTGATATGAGCTTTGAAGGAAACTTTGATGTGAAGGAAGCGGAATATTCTGAAATGATCTTTAAGAAAACCGGTGCATTAATTGCTGCAGCCACTAAAGCAGGAGCAATTATGGGTGGAGCAGATGACGAGACTGTCAATGCATTATACGAATATGGTCGTATGATTGGTACAGCTTTCCAGATCCAAGACGATTATTTGGATGTAATCAGTGATGAAAAGGACCTTGGAAAACCTGTAGGCAGTGATATAGCTAAAGGTAAAATGACTCTTATGGTCGTTAAGGCATTGGCTGAATCTGAAGGTGATGATCATGAAAGATTACTTGAAATCTTAAAAGAAGAGAATTCTTCACAAGCCAATATTGATGAAGCTATTGATTTATTCAATAAATATGGCTCCATTGAATATGCTCACAATCTCGCTTTAGAAAACGTTGATGGCGCTAAGAAAGTACTCGAAATATTGCCTGACTCTGAAGCTAAAGCAATGCTTATCGCTTTAGCAGATTTTGTTATAGACAGGTCTTCTTAATTTTAGTATTTTCTTATTTCTTATTTTCTTTTTTTTAATTATTTTCACTTTTTACTTTTTTTTTAATTTCTTATTATTTTATTTTATGATTTCATCCATTCTTTCATTTTTTATCTATTATTTGCTCTTTTTTGACTAATTTTTAAGTTAAGTTTATAAATAATTTAATTTAAATTAATAATTAGAATAAGCTATTTTATCACTAGTTTTAAAAAAATTAGTTTATGGGGAGGTTTATGTGGATTTAAGACGTTTATTAATGGTATTGTTAGTGATTGCAGTGGTTTTAACCAGTTCTTTCTTTTTATTGAATTATGATGAAACCATTAAGTATAATAGGGTTGGTCTTACAGACTCTTCCAGCATTGACATGCCAATAAGTGATCAATCTACAACTGCAGTGATTAAAAATGGAATTTACCTTATTAATGACACTCAGCATGATTTGACTGTTATGTATTTCAACAGTGCTCAAGGCAATCAGGTTGCAGCTGTCGAATTGGAGTATATCCGTAATGATTTCATAGCAAATTCCGTTCAGGAAACATTAGGCAATCAAACCATTTGGCATAATGAGGAAAATGGAACTTACATGGCCTTCATTGGAAATCATGTTACCCATGACAATATCTTGATCATCTGTAAAGACCCTGAAATGCTAGAGCATATGATTGGTTCTGTCAAGTATCAATATTTCAATGAAGAAACAAACACTACAGAAACCATGACCGGTGAGAATCAAACTGCTGCAAATGCTACTAATGGCACTGGTGTCAATACAGGCATTGACAGTACAAGTTCCGCTTCAAATCAATCAAGTTCATCAAATAATGTGCCTGCCGGTTACTATTGGTCTGGTCAGGATGCAGATTACATTAAGGAATATGATGATTCAAATGGCCGTCATCATATAGACCGCCTTCATGGTGATGATGAGATTATAGATAATGTAAACAATAAGCATTATACAAACGGTGTAGAAGATACAGAAGCATTTAATAAAGATTTTACTTAATTTTATTTTTTTATTATAATTAATCTAATTTTTTATTATAACTAATTTAATTTTTTTATTAAAATTAATTTAATTTTTTTATTAAAACTAATTTAATTTATTCAATAGTAATTTTTTGATTTTTATTTTCTTTTTGCTTTAATTTAGTCTATTTTTTCTATTTTTTCTATTTTTTCTATTTTCCTAATATTTTCTCTTTATTTTCCTATTTTCTCTCTTCATTCTTTCTATTTTTGGTATTGTTTTTTATCAATAAGAATATGTCATATGATTTTAGATAAGTGTCATTAAATTTAAGAACGAAACATTTATATACTAGTATGTGTATAATACTTATTGTGATTAGAAAAAACTTAAGTAAATTTTAAGTCTTGCTTATTTTTTTCAATCATTAAAAGTTTCATTAAAATTTAGAAACTAAAGATGTTTCGTTAGTGAATTAGTGTAGATTCAACCTCTCTTGTTTGTTTGACTTTAACACCTTTTGCTATCTCATTCATAAATGCACTAAATTTTTATGGTTGATTAAAATAAGATCTAATCCAATTAATTCGCACAAATTATTAAAAAAATGGTTAATTGAAAAGTAGGCAGAAATAAATCTTATGCGTTATTCATAAGCTAAGGAATATGAGTCTGGGGTGAATTGTATTCCTTATGATTTGAATAGGAATTGGGGGTGATTCTTATTCAATCATCGCTTTGGATGATTGATCATTTCTTGATGCCAATCTCTATAGGATATGATTTGGGGGTGAATCGTATCTTTAGGTCGGGATAAGAATTGGGGGTGATTCTTATTCTTTTGGAAAAAAGGTAATGGGGGTGTTATCTTTTTTCCCATTTCATCATTCTATATTTTTCCAATTTTCAATATTTTTCCATTTTTTCCAATCTCTTTTTATCATTTTTGCCCTTAACTTTAAGAACAAGTAATTACAAAATAATATATAAATATTATTTTTTGGTTATTTTAATTAAAATTAGGTGAGTATATGATTAAAAATTATAAGTTTGATGAAATTGCAGACATTTTCACTGGAATTAGGGTCAAACGTTATCAAAAAGGTATCACAGTAGAGCAGAAAGTACTTAAAAAAACATATGAAGACAGTTCAAGGATTGAAACTGAAGATGTAGAGGTTTCCGAGGACATAAATCCTAAGTTCTATTCAAGGAAAGATGACATTGTCATTT
Organism: Methanobrevibacter olleyae; assembly: GCA_015063035.1. Classification (GTDB taxonomy): domain Archaea; phylum Methanobacteriota; class Methanobacteria; order Methanobacteriales; family Methanobacteriaceae; genus Methanobrevibacter; species Methanobrevibacter olleyae_A. The sequence continues at coordinate 2,506 of SUTG01000014.1, read as the reverse complement.
TACTTGCAGGATCCACTGTAAGCAAGCTTGAAGAGGAAGGAATAATCATCCCTATGTATTATGCTGTTGTAAGAGTTAAGGAAGGATTTGACGTTGACTTCATCTATCACCTTCTTAAAAGTGATATCTTCCCAAGGGAATTGCATAAGATAGTGGAAGGAACTACCTTAAAAATAATTAAAACCACTCACCTAAAGGAAATTAACTTGCCTATTCCGGATTATGAAACTCAAGTGGAATACGGAAGATTATTTAAATTGATGGACAAAAGAATCAATCTAAACCAGGAATTGATTGATTTGGAAAGGCAGAATGAGAAATTGATCATGAAGAACTTATTAGAGAGATTAAAGGATAACTGATTTTTGATGTTTGATGATTATGATAATTTAAATTAGGGGTTATGATATGGAGAACTTTTTAGGGCGTCAATTATGGTCCATTTATGAAGATTTGAAAAGAGGAAATAGGATTGGTTTTTTAACTGATGATGAGTTTCAAAAGTATTTCCTAGGCTTTATTTCCTATAAGTATCTCTCTGAAAAACTGGAGACTTACATTAATAATGAATTGAAAGCTGAAAACCTTAACTTCGAAGAAGCATATAATCTCAAAGCTTTTAAAAAATCCTTAAGAGAAAAGTCAATTGAAGATATAGGCTACTTTTTAAGCCCTAACCTTTTATATAGAAACATTGTCTCTTCAAAGAATTACGGCAATATCATTATTGAAGAGCTGGATAAGGCATTCACCGAAATAAGCGATTCTTCAGTTGGAAGAGAAAGCCAAGAGGATTTCCAGAACCTTTTTGAAGGGGTGGACTTATATGCATCTCAATTGGGAAAGACAATAGAGGATAAGAATCGTGTTGTATTCAATATATTAGATGCATTGGGGCCAGTGAATTTTGATTTGGATAAGGAAAGCCGGAATAACACTCTTTTAAGCAAATCAATTCTTGAAAATAGAAAATACAATAAGGATTATTCATCTTCAAGGAAAAATGAAAGACGCATACGTTCAAGAAGAATGAATAATATTAAAGCGGATTTCAAGGATTTGAATTCATTAGTTGATGAAAAAATGGAATACAATCGAATGAAGTCTAATTATGCTTTAGAAGCAGATAGATTGGATCATGAATTAGATGAATACAGCTTAAACAGGGATATTCATAAGAAAGATGAAATTTATGAAAAATATATTGATGATCTAATTGGAAACAGTTTCGAATATCTATTAAGCGAATTTTCCTTGAATTCATCAAATTCATCAGATTACTATACTCCTAATGAGGTTTCCACTTTAATCGCTAAGCTTATATCTTCCCAGAAATCAAAGCTTGAATCCGTTTATGATCCATGTTGCGGTTCCGCTTCCTTGCTTTTGGAGATTAATAAGGAATTGCCTTGTGATTTTATCTGCGGTCAGGAACTTAATGCTTCATTCTATAACATTGCAAGAGAAAACATGATTCTGCATAATATCCACTATAAGGACTTTGACATTAAGCAAGGGGATACATTGGAACAGCCTCAGCATTTGGATTATACTTTTGATGCTGTAGTTTCTCAGATTCCATTCAATTCAAGATGGACCGCTGACAGGAGTTTTCTTGATGATGTAAGGTTTATGCAATACAATATTCTTCCCCCACATTCAAAAGCGGATTATGCATTTATTCAGCATATGCTTTATCACTTGAATGAGGATGGAATAATGATTGTTGTTGCTCCTCATGGAGTACTGTTCAGAGCTGCTTCTGAAGGAAAAATCAGAAGGATGATTGTTGAAAGATTCAATTATCTTGATGCAGTCATTGGACTTCCTGCAAACATGTTCTACAGCACAAATAATCCTGCTTGTATGATGATCTTTAGGAAAAACAGAGATTACTATGATGATGTTCTCTTCATTGACGCTTCCAAAGGATTCGATAGAACCAAACTAATCAACTATCTGCAGGAAGAAGATATTTCTAAAATCGCAAGGACTTATAGGAATAGGGAAGAAATAGAAAGATATTCCCACAGAGCAAGCTTAGATGAAATTAAAAGGAATGATTTCAATCTTAATATCCCTCGTTATGTAGACACTTATGTAGGGGAAGAGAAAGAGATTGACTTTGATAATTTAGTCTCAAGACATAAATTTCTAACTGAAGAGATTGAAAAGGTTACAAAAGAGATTGAAGATGCCTATAAAGAGTTAAATATAGAAAAGGAATTGTTCAGGTAGTTGATCTTATTGTTTTTTGCCTTATATCATGTTCTTTTCTTTTTTTTCCTGTTTTTTATTAATTAGTTAATTTTATTTGTTCTTTTCTTTTTCCTTTTTTTAATTAATTGATTAATTTATTTAATTTGTTCTTTTCTTTTTCTGTTTTTTTTTATTAATTGATTAATTTATTTAATTTAATTTTATTTTATTTGTTCCTTTCTTTTCCTATTTTTTAATTAATTAATTTTTTTATTTATTTTCAAATGCTCTTGGAATATTGGCTTAT
>SUTG01000013.1 GCA_015063035.1 Methanobrevibacter olleyae | reverse complement strand
AAAGAAAAAAAAAAAAAAAAAAAAAAAAATTATTAAAAAAAAAAAATATTGCAATGCAAATAGAAAATAAATAAAAAAAATTATTAAAAATAAAAAAAATATTGCAATGCAAATAGAAAATAAATAAAAATTATTAAAAATGAGATTATTCTAATGAATCAATCGATTATATCAAAGTATTCTAAAAATGCCTTCATCTGCAAATAGGACCTTTTGCAGATTTTCTCATTTGAATATCCAATAGCAGATAAGACCTCACAGGTAACAGCTGGAATCTGAATCAGATTAGCCTCATCTTCAAGAGCACCCTTAAATGGAACTCCAGCACTTGGGTATAATATCTTTTCAGAGCCCACCTTTTCAGAAATATGCTCTGCTATGAAATAGCTTTTGGAGCAAGGGACTTTTGTGCAGAAGATCCCTTCTTTTCCAGGATTGGAATTAGGTGCAGATGAATGGAAATCACCTATAGCAGAAACTTCCAAATCCTTAGCCTTTTTTAGAATGAGATTTGTAACGGTATGTGGCAAATGTGCAGACCTGTTTAAGTCAATCCCATCAAGATATCTTGAATTTTCCATAGTGCTCCTTGGAGATGCGAATGGTATGACATAAACAGTTCCATTTAGCTTTCCGATTAAATCCAAATCACATATATAATCAATTAGGTTCAAAGCGGCAATTTGCGGTGCCAATTCATTTCCATGAACCCCTGAAACAAGCATGACTTTAGGAGATCCCTCTCCAATCCTAATCATAGGGGTTCCCTTAATGGCCTGATTTAAAATAAATTTAGAATTACAGGATAATTTAATCCTATTGAAAATATTCCTGTTTGCAGATATGAATCCTCCGCTTTCAAAGGAAATGACCTCTAAATCCAAATTGTTTTTATTTAAATCATTCATCAAATCGCCTTTTTAAAAAAGTATTTTATAATTAATTTTACATTTATTTTATCTTTATTTTATCTTTATTTTATCTTAAAAATAAGTATTGAAATCAATAATTTATTTATTTTTTATTTTATTTAAACTTAAAAACTATATATTATAAAAAACAAAAGTTAAATTATAATTTAAACTTAAATTATAATGAATTAATATTAATTACTAATTTTAAAAATTAAAATTAATTAATTGCTAAATAAAAGTGATAATATGGAAAAAGTCGTTCTTGCATTCAGTGGAGGATTAGACACCACTGTATGTGTTAAATTATTGGAAGAGGAATATAATTATGAAGTAGTGACTGCATGTGTTGATGTTGGACAACCTGCAGAAGAATTGCAAAAATCACAAAATTCTGCAGACAAAATCAATACAGGCAAACATTATATCATTGATGCAAAAGATGAATTTGCAAATGAATACATTGCAAGAGGAATCAAGGCAAATGCAGAATACGAAGGATACCCATTAAGCACTGCACTTGCAAGACCTTTAATTGCAATGAAAATCATTGAAATTGCTGAAAAGGAAGGTGCAACTGCAATTGCACATGGATGTACCGGTAAAGGAAATGACCAATTCAGATTCGAAGCCATCATCAGATCCATGTCTGACTTTAAGATCATTGCTCCAATTAGAGAAATGAACTTAACAAGAACTGAAGAAGTGGCTTATGCAAAAGAGCATGGATTAAACTTATCCTATGATAAAATCTACAGTATTGATGAAAACCTTTGGGGAAGAGCTATTGAAGGGGATGTGCTTGAAGACCCTGCAAACGAGCCACCTGAAGAAATCTATGAATGGACCAAATCTGCAGAAGATGCTAAAGACACCCCAACCAAAGTGAGCATTGAATTTGAAGAAGGGGTTCCTGTAGCTATCAATGGAGAAATGATGGGACTTGTAGACCTAATCAACAAGGCAAATGAAATTGCTGGTGAAAACGGTGTAGGTAGAGTTGACATAATCGAAAACAGAATGATTGGTCTTAAAAGTAGAGAAACCTATGAAGTTCCAGGAGCCAAATTGTTGATCGCTGCTCACAAGGCTTTAGAGCAATTGGTCTTGACTGTAGATGAGTTAAGATTTGCAGATTACATGAGCACATTATATGCTGATTTAGTTTACGAAGCATTATGGCAAGAGCCTTTAAGAGAAGACCTCGATCAAGCTTTCGACCACATGCAAAGAAGAGTTAGCGGAGAAGTTGTAATGAAATTATTCAAAGGTTCCATTCAGCCATTAAGCAGAAAATCACCTTTCAGCTTACACAGCATTGAACAAATCACCTTTGAAGACAAGGAAACCGACCAAAGAGAAATCGAAGGCATGATCAAATACCACGGTCTCCAAGCTGCTAACTATCAAAAATTAAATAGATAATTGATTTTATCTATTTTTATTTTCTTTTTTTTACAAATTTTTTTAAGAGTTAACCTATAAAAGTGATATTTCCTATTAATAAACAAAGATAATCTATTTTTTTAAAATATTAAAATAAATTTAATAAATTTGTAAAACAATGCATTATTTATAATTTTTTAAATGTAAATTAGACAATTGAAAATCATGCACTATGCAAAAACTTTATAAACATGAAAAAATAATAATATAAACAGAGAATAATATGTACTCAATTACATATCACCCCCTTTACATATGTTTTTTTTAAAAATTAAACCTTTGCATATTATTCTCGCCTTTTATTATACTATTTTTCACTTTTTTTTAATTAATAAAGACTATACTTAACTTTTTCATCTAATTTTTTAAAAAAACTTAAAATTATTGTGAAAAAACTTTAAGTTATCGTTAAAAAAATATAAATTTTTTGTAAAAAGACTTTAAATAATCCATTGAAAAAAAATTATAAATTATCTATGAAAAAGACTTAAATTGTCTGTTAAAAAAACTATAAATTATTTCTAAAAAAGACTTTAAATTATCTGTTAAAAAAACTATAAATTATTTCTAAAAAAGACTTTAAATTATCTGTTAGAAAAAAATTTAAATAAATATTAAAAAAGAAAGATTATTTTCTTAAATCAAAATCTAATGATTCTTCAACTAATTCAATACTGTCCAATGTATTTTCTGTCTTATAAACAAGAATCTCTACACCTTCATCGTATGCCTTGTTTAAAGTTTCACTGAATTTGGGATCATTTTCCCAATTAGGCCTGAAGCTATTTCCATTAGGATGCTCCACCAAGAAGAATACAACTGACCTAATTCCTTCTTTTTTAAGTGAAATAAGTTCTTCCAAGTGTTTTCTGCCTCTTTCAGTAGGGGCATCTGGAAATTGTGCAACTCCATCCTTTATTAAAGTGACTGACTTTACTTCAATGTAAGTTTCATCAACTATATTGTTTGAATCCTCATTAGCCAAATAAATGTCAATTCTTGAATTTCCAATTGACTTTTCAGATTCTAGAATAGAATAAGATGATAATTCCTTAATTTTCCCCCTCTTGATTGCATCAAAGACTATTTTATTAGCCTCCTGAGAAAACATGGCAACAAGAGCCCCATTATTTTCAACAAAATACAAGGAATACTTGGTCTTTCTATTAGGATTATCACTTGGCTTAAGGTAAACGGTGGCACCATTAATCAATAGCTCCTTGCATCTTCCAGTATTTGGCAAGTGTGCTTTGACTATTTCTCCATCAAGTTCCACTTCCACGATAAAACGATTGGCCCTATTCCTAAAAATGGCTTTTACTAAATCAGTCAATTAAATCACTCAACAAAAAGATAAAAAATAAAATTAAAAATCAATTCATCCAATTAAATCACTCAACAAAAAGATAAAAAATAAAATTAAAAATCAATTCATCCAATTAAATCACTCAACAAAAAGATAAAAAATAAAATTAAAAATCAATTCATTCAATTAAATCACTCATCACAGCGCCTAAGTACTGAGTCAGGTCTTGTGCTCCAAATCCATATCCTTGAGCTTCATAAGCTAAATCCCCTGCCTTTCCATTGAGATATGGTGCCAATAATGCTGCATCAAAACTATTCAGACCTTGAGACAATAGACTAAGACAGATCCCTGCCAAAGCATCTCCAGTTCCGCCAACAGTCATTCCAGGATTTCCAGTTCTATTGATTTTTAACCTATTTCCATTAAAGATAAAATCATATTTTCCTTTTAGAATAACTGAGCCATTGATGTTCCTTGTGATCTTATGCAAACTGTCAATCTTATTATTCACTTTAACAAAGTCCAAATTGTCTTTATCGTCCATTTTAACTGCTTTTTCAAGTTTGTCCATATCCTCTTTTGGAATGTTTTTAAAGAAAGACTTGAACTCGGATAAATGTGGTGTGATAATCAAATCATCTCTTTTGGAAACTATAGATAAATCAACTAATTTCAATGCATCTGCATCCAAGACCAATGGCTTATCGATTTTCATAGCCAATACATTGAATAACTTAGCAGTTTCTTCTTCTTGACTTGAACCTGGTCCTAGTAAAACAGCATCGACTTTTGAAGCCATATCTAAAATATCCTCTAAGTCTTCAAGAGACAAATAATCTCCTTTTGCTTCCTTTACTATGAAATCTTCAGAGAATGATTTGATAGGAATAGCTGCATTCCTTGGAGTGTAAATGTAAGTCAAGTCAACGCCAGTTGCAATGGCTGCCTTAGCTGAGATTGCAGGTGCTCCGTAATAATCCTTGCTTCCCCCTACAATCAAGACCTTACCATTGTTTCCCTTATGTGAATCATCAGACCTATTCTTCAATCTTAATAAGTCTCCTCCTTCAACGAATAATTCCGCTTCAATAGGAATTCCAATGTCACAAGTGATCACTCCACCGGTCTTTTCCTCACCTGCCAATTTTACTCCCGTCTTGATTTTATGGAAGCTTACAGTATAATCTGCATCTACAGCAATGTCATTTATTTCCCCAGTTAATGGATCCAAACCTGAAGGAGCATCCACTGCTATTTTTATGCCTTCCAACTCATTAATCAGTTCAACGGTTTTTCTTACCTTAGTTCTTAATTTTCTCTTGATTCCTGTTCCAAGCAAACAGTCAAGTACGATATATTCAGTGTTGGAACCAAAATCCAACCTATCCAAATCGGAAGAGTCTTTAATGAAGTCAACAGACAAGCGTGAAATTCTCGGCTCCATATTCATGAGTATTTCAAGATTGGCCAATGCATCAGCAGACTTGATCTCATCGAGACCATTTAGGCAGTAAACCTCCACTTCAAAGCCCCTGTTCAACAAATGCCTAGCAGCTACAAAACCGTCTCCACCGTTTCCTCCAGACCCTGTGAAGATTAAAATCTTTACAGGCTTTGAAAATTTAAAGGTTGAAAGGGTAGCAACCTCATCAGATAAGGATTTTCCTGCATTTTCCATCAAGCACAAGCGGGAAAGACCTAAATATTCACAATTATAATCTGTTGTCATCATGTCTATTGGATCCATTATTACACCTTCGTTAACTTTTGAATAAAAAATCGATTAAAAAAATAATAAACATTATAATATATAATCATACTAATAATTAAATATAAGGACATGATTGAAAAACTAAAAATAAATGATTAAAAAATTAAAAAATCTTAAAATAAAAAAATAAAAACTAAAAATAAATGATTAAAAAATTAAAAAATCTTAAAATAAAAAAATAAAAACTAAAATTAATGATAAAAAGATTAAAAAAACCTTAAAATAAGAAAATAAAAACTAAAAAACCATGAATAACTAAAGTCTTAAAAATTAAACTTAGTGAGGAATGAAAATGAATAGGCTAAATCTTATATTAGACCATATTAAAAAAGACAAAGAAGGCATCTATGGAATCCTTATTGTTGTCCTTATTTTGTTATATGGAATAATAGGCTCTATTCTAATTATGAAACTAAACCTTTATGATTCATTGTATTATACTATAATAACCATTGCTACAGTAGGGTATGGAGATATCATACCGATTACTCCATTGCAAAAGATTTTCAGTGTAACATTAGCCCTATCAGGAGTAGGGATTCTAGCTTACATCGTAACATTTATAATTAGTTCAGTTACACAAAACCTACATGATATAAGGAGTGGAAGGATTATGGAAAGAAAATTAGCTGAAATGGAAAATCATTATATTTTATGCGGTTTTGGAAGGGTAGGTATCGCAGTCTATGAGGAATTGATGAAAAGGAATCAGAAAGTAATTATTATTGAAAAGAATGAGAAAAAACTAGAGGATATTGAAGAAAACGAAAACGTGATTCTGCTTAATGCAAATGCTACTGAAGACAAGACCATTAAGAAACTTAATATTGATAAATCCTTAGGTGTAATAGTTACAACTGGAAGTGATGTTGACAATCTTTTTATCGTCCTTACAACAAGGGAGTTATATAATGATGCATGGATTGTTTCAAGGGCGAGCAAAAAGGAAAGCATAAAAAGACTAAAGCATGCTGGAGCAAACAAGGTCATCTCTCCTGAAGCAAGCGGTGGAACTGACATTTACTTCGCTTCTGTACAACCTAATCTAATTCATTTAACCGAAAAACATGGTGTGGATTTCATTGGAAAGGAATTGGAAATTCTTAGAAAATACAATTGCCATCTTGAAAACATAGAATACCATTTCCATGGAATCAGGACTCCTGTTTCAAGAACCATTGGTGTTTTGGACGAAAGTGAAGAAGATGCTTTCATTGAGAAAATCAATTCCAATAAGAATGTTAGAGAGTCTTTAGAAACCATTTACGGCACTGTAAATGAAGTTCATTCCCATTGGGTATCCGGCCCTGATCAATTCTTTTTAAATATGGCCATTAAAGAACTTGAAAATGAGGGAATCGTTTTGGGAGTTAATTTAAGCTTTGATGAAATAAATGAGTTTACTAAACAATTTAAAGAGTAAACTCTTAACTCTTTTTTATAATCCCAACTAATTAAAACTCAAAATCTATTTTCATTTCCATTAAATTTTCAGTTTCTTCAAGTTTATTAACCAGCCTTTCATCCAAATCAGGATTGTTGTCGTTATAATCGATTTCTCCAAATTCGCTTCTAGGTGAGAAAGCCAAGTAATCTTTTTCTAAACTAAACTCATCGCCATCATTTCCGACATTTCCACGGGCATCAAGCCTAATCCACTTATTTGAATCTTCAATATAAACCGTATTCAATGCATGGACAATATGGCCTAAACTATCATCCTCAGCTATTGTAAGGAGTTGATAGCTTATTCCTGATGGAATTCCATTTGCTCTAAGAAGTGCTGCAAGAAGACATGATTTTGTCCAGCATATCCCTGTCTTGTTTATTAATGTATCACTGGCTGTCCTTGAAACTATATCTGTTTGTATATCCCATGAGTGTGGAATTTCATCTCTGACAAAGATATAAACTCTTTTAATATAATTTGCATCATCACAGGATTGATCTTTTAATTTCTGAACCTTCTCTTGAATGTGTGGATTCATATAATCAATGCTTTTTGTCTCTAGCAAATATTCTTTCATTCGGACCATTCCTCTACCAATAATGTAATGCAATTTCAAAAAATTTGTTAAAAAATGATAAAATAAATATAATAAAAAAAGAAAAAGAGTTGAGATAATAAAATTATCTCAAAATATTAATACACCATCTTAAGCTAATGTACTAATTTAATTAAATTTTAATGAATTACAGAATTATTCGAATAATTCGTGTAATTTCATGATGTAAGAACCTAATTTACCATCGAAGTTACCTGCACTGATTTCAAGTACACCGTCAACGGTACAAGCTGCCATAATACCTGCTTTCATAGCTGCTTTTACAGATTCTTCGTCTACACCGTCAATAACGATTTCAAATACACCGTCTGCATCTGGTCTGATGTCAGAGTCTACTTGGTCTTTTAAGGTTACACACATTTTTTCGTTAGTGGATGCGTTTAAGAATTTGGAATATTTGTTGGATCCTACTTTGGAACCGGAAGCAACCATACCACCAGGGAATGGAGTAATGGTACCAGGTACGTGGGAAATTGCTTTTACAGCTAATTGAGCTGCTTTTACTCCAGCCATTACATCTTTAGCTAAAATGAAGAAGTTTCCTCCAGCTACACCATCTTTGTAACCGAATTCGGATTCCACTAAGAAGTCACCAGACATGATAGGAATGGAGTGTACTTTTCTGCCGTCAATGCAGCATTCTTTTTCGTAACCGTCACCGAAGAATTTGAGTTTGTTACCGGTTTTTAAGGTTTCTTCAGATTCAAGTAAGTTGAATGCAGCTGCGGTAGGAGCGGTTAATACACACATACCGATTCTTTCCATTAATTCGTGATCGAGTGCTTTTTTACCACCTTGACAGATCATGATTGCGTAACCAGGTCTTCCATCAGGAGTACATTCAGCTGGTACAAAACAGTCAATACCTGCTTCAGCAGGACATCCGATTACAGAAGTTCCGTAACCAGTTGCTTCAGTTGCTGCGATTTTTGCGAGTCTTGGAGTTGCTGCAGTTACTAAGATTCTAGTTACTTTAATTCCGAAACCTTCTGCGAAAGTATCTTTAATTTCTACACCGTTAATTTCCATTTTTTCACCATTTAAATATTTAAATATTGAATTAGAATAAATTAAAATCTCGAGATTTAATTTAAAAAAATTAAAATTATCTAATTTATACTAATAATTAATTATATATTAATTCATTAAAATAAAGTTTCCTATTTGATTGCAAACATTTCTTTAGATAAAAAGTAAACTTTATTTAAAATATTTCCTAATATAATAAATATTATAATGCAATTATAATTTAAAACTAAAATTAAGGTGTCTAAATGGAAAGAGAAAGCTATTATTTTTTACTTCTGCTGATTGCATTTGCAATATGCATTGGAGTCTTTTGGTTCCAGTTCAACAATGATGTGGCTACCTTTATGATAATCAACAATACTGAAGTTCAAGAAGGAGATACATTCAAGGGGGCATTGATTGATGCCTATGGAATGTCTGTGGCTAATAAAACAATTACATACCACAAGCCAGGATACAAAATGGGAACATTAGTGACTACGCAAACGGATGAAAACGGTGAATTCTTTATAGAAAATGCCCAATACCTGGAAGATGCAGGTAAAGATAATTATTATGGTGATTTCACCTTTGCAGGTGACGATAAGTATCAAGGATGCACATATACAGGAAATGTAACCGTAATACCAAATTAATTTTTAAAAAAATAGAGCTATTAATTTAGCTCTAAAACCCATTTAAAAATAGAAAAATTAAAAAAATAGGGCCATCTGGCTCTAAAACTTATTTTATCAGATTTATTTTTAGTTTTGAACTTTTTTTTCTAAAGATTCTTTTTCTTCACTCTCATCCAAGACTTCAAGTGGATCTTCATCTAACTTTTCATCTTCCAAGACCTCAAGTGAAGCTTCCTCTTCATTAGAATCAGTATACTCGGTTGCTACATCTTCTTTAGACAACTGTTCAATGGATTTGATATCTTCCTTATCGTTTTCATTCGATTCGGAAAGTGCGAATGCCTTGTCCAAAACACTGGTTCCAAACATCATTAGGCATATCAAACCAATAAATGTTGTCATCCAGAATGAAATCAATCTTTCAACAACAGTTGCCGCCGCACTGATTGAAGCCGTAATTCCTGCACTTGCATAGAAGAGAATCATTATACCATCTACAGCACCGAGACCACCAGGAAGGAGTGGCACCATACCAACAAATGATGCTAAAATAAAGACTTCACCAATAATGACTGGATTGACATTAGCTCCAAATGCTAAAAACACTACATAAACCCTTAATATTTCAAAAATCCAAATGACAAAGGATAATGGGAGGGCATAATATAATATGTTTTTATCTCTAAGCAACGCATTCATTCTAGATTGGAAAGTTTTAACCGCCTCAATAATTCTTTTTTCAGTGCTTTCATCGAATTTCTTATAGAACCTGCGAACGATTTTAATAATCCATGAAGTTAGCTTTACGCCAAAAGATTCATTGATACATACATAAATCAATAAAATAACTGCTGCAGTAATCATACAGACACAAATAACCAAGAAGGCAAGCAAAGTGATGTCCAATGAAAAACTAAACATTATTCCAATGATTGTCAAGATTGCAAGTATAACAAAAGGAAATGTATCTAAAGCCCTATCTGCAATTACAGTGGCAAAAGTGTCTTCAAATTTAAAATGGCCCTCTTTTGCCAAAAGATAAGCCCTTACAGGTTCACCGCCACCACGACCACTTGGAGTGATGTTGTTTACAGCCAAGCTAACTAAAACCATAGGAAGTGATTTTTTTATTCCCAGATCCATATCCGCTGTCTTGTTGATGATGTTCCATCTCCATGTGTATAAAAAATAAGTGAAGAACTGTATAACAATAGCTAAGAAAACAAGCCATAAATTAGATAGTTTAAGTGTTTCAATGACCTCTTCTATACCAATCAAGTATAGCATAACCGCCATTATTGCCAACCCAACAAATAGGAATATGATTACTTTCTTGTTTTTCATGTTTTCAACTACTGTTACATTTAATTATTGGAATGATGATGAAAAAAAATCTTAGATAAAATTAAAAAATAATCTCATCAATAGAATATTTAATAAATCATTTATTTAAAATTATATATTTAACTTAATATAGTTTGCAGATATAAAAACTAAAGAATGAAAACAGCACCTTAACCGAGAATAGTTTGTAGATATAAAAACTAAACTATAATAATATTTAAATATTCAAAAGTATAATCAATATTTGTATGAAAAGGAAATATATCTCTAAAGCGGATTTATTGGTTGTGCTCCACTATTTAGGATACATAATGCAAGGGTTAGGTGTCATTTTATTAATCCCTATCCTAGTTGCATTAATCTATGGAGAGTACATAAAAGTTAGCGCTTTTTTAATTCCTTGTTTTATTTCATTCCTTTTAGGAACTCTTTTCACTAAGAAATTCAAGAATTACAACAAGCTTAGACTGAAACATGGAATGTTGATATCTTCCTTTGCATGGCTATGGGCTTCAATGATTGGAGCTTCAATCATGACTCTTTCATTAGATATCCACTTCGTTGATGCACTTTTTGAAAACATGTCTGCATGGACAGGTAGTGGAATGACTTTTTTTGTAAACGTTGAAATCTTGCCTAAATCTATCTTATTCTTGAGAAGCTTGGAACAATGGATAGGTGGATTGGGAATTGTAATTATATTTATCGGAATTCTAATCAGGTCAGGTACTGCTGCATCAAGATTATATAAATCAGAGGCCAGAGAAGAAAAAATCAAGCCAAACATTGCCAATACATTAAGAAAGGCTTTGGAAATTTACTTGATTTACACCGCTGCAGGAATAGTTCTTTATATTTTAGCGGGACTTCCAATCTTTGATGCGATAAATCTTACATTTACCAGCATTTCCACTGGAGGAATGTCAATTAAAAATGCAAATGTAGGATTCTATCAAGACAGTTTGGTTTACCTAATCACTATGTCTCTAATGATTTTAGGTGCAACAAGTTTTTCCATACATTATAAGATTGTCAAAACAAAAGGAAAATCTGTCTTTAAGGATGTCCAATTCCAATTGATGATTTGTTTGATTGCAATAGCTAGTGCATTCATTTTACTTGCAAATAATACTGTGCCTATCGAGGAATTGTTCACCATTGTTTCTGCAATCACAACTACCGGTGCAAATGTGGTTCCACCATATGAACTTGCAACTTGGAGCAGCGCTTCACTTATTGTTTTAATGGTCCTAATGCTCATTGGTGGTTCTTCTGGATCCACTGGAGGGGGCCTGAAGCTTATTAGGATAATTACTGTGCTTAAAGGAATGAACTTGACTGTCACCAACCTTGTCTCACCTGAAGGAAGGGTAGTCAGCACAAAAATTGGTGGAAAGAAAATCAATGAAAGGGAGATAAAGGAGGCATCTGCATATATAGTGATATTCCTAATGTTTTTAGTATGCGGATGGATTGTAATGACCCTCTATGGCTATGACCCATTTACCGCATTATTTGACGTTATCTCCATACAAAGCAATAATGGTTTAAGCACTGGAATCGTATTTGGCGGATTGCCAATACCTCTAAAATTAACATTGATTTTCCTAATGTGGATTGGAAGATTGGAAATCATACCAGTATTAGTGGTCTTTAGATCAATCAGTGGATTGATCAACCCGAAAAGAAGAATTAAAAACATGAAGAAAAACGGTTCCGGTGAATAAAAAACCCGCATCTTCCCCCGATTAATAATCAATTAAGAATACTCCTTTTATTATTGTTTTAATAGATAAAAACTAAAATTACGAAAGATTTATTAATATAAATTAAGATATTAAAACAATATGTTAATTTTCATAAAAAATTTTGAAAATTACAACAAAATTAATGATTATAAACATTAAGGATTATAAAGATTAAGAATTATTGAATTAATAATTATAGGATTAATATTAGAATGAAATAATTATAAGATTAATGATTTAAGATTGTAGAATTTTTTTCATTAAAAAAAAAAAAGTTTTTAGGTGTTTGTAATGTATATTGTGATTATGGGCGGAGGTCGTGTAGGGCTTTCCCTTGCAGACCGTTTAATCATTCATGGTTATGATGTAACAATTATTGAAAGCAATGAGGACTTATGTGATCATGCTTCAGAGGAATTGGATGCAATGGTAATTTGCGGTAATGGAACCGATACAAAAACATTGGAAGAAGCGAATATTGAAGAGGCGGATGTTTTTGTAGCAACCACCGGTAATGATGAATCTAACCTTTTGTCCTGTATTCTTGTTAAGGAATACACTGACGGAAAGATCATTGCAAGAGTAAGCAACCCTGACCACGAAGAGGCATTTAAAAAAGTAGGAATAGACAAGGTAATCAGTCCTGAAAGAACTGCAGCAGGATTCCTCGAAAAAGTAATTACAAGACCAAATGTAGCAGACTTAATGGCATTTGGTGCCGGTAATGCCGAAATTTTAGATATGACCATTAAAAATCCAAAGGTATTTGGAAAGAAAGTTTCTGAATTCTCTCCAACCAAGGATTACATTATCATCTCTAAGAATAATGATAATCACGAATTGGAAATTCCTCAACCTGATGACATATTAAGCAATGGCGATAAGATCTCCATTCTTGTTAAAAGGAATGCCTTTGAAAAAGCTGAAAAGAAATTTATGGGTGCTGGAGGATTATTCGGATTTTAAATCCCAATCCCCCTATTTTTTTATGAATGAAATATTCATTCGTAAAGAGTAAAACTAATTTTTATTAATAAAAAAATAGGAGGGGATAAAACTATCTTATTCCCATCATCATGCAAGACATATCAATATGCTGATTGCCATTATTCACCCAAGGGCCATGACCCGGAAGCAAATATTCGACATCCAAGTCCTTTAAACGCATTAAGGATGCCTTCATATCATTTGGGTCTCCACCAATATCCATACGGCCCACTCCACCATTGGAAAAAATGGTATCACCGCTAATGAGAATCTCCCCATCATATAAGGATATTCCTCCTTTAGTGTGGCCTGGAGTGTTTAAAACTTCAAAATTAGCTATTTTATCTCCTTCCTCAAGTTCAATATCAACATCATGCCTTCTGACAATTGAACCGAATAAAGAGGAAACGGTCAATTCACTGTCAGGATCCCTGAGTGCAATAGCATCAATCTTATGGATAGCTATTTTTGCATTTGGAAAAAAGTCATTTCCACCAACATGGTCAAAGTGACAATGAGTGTTTACAATCAAGTCTATATCATCTGGCTCAATGCCTATCTCCTTGATTTTAGAAAATAAGTTTGAATTGCTCTGACCAGTTCCAGTATCCACTAAAATGTAATCATATTCAGAATCTGAATCAGTATTGTCAATCAAATATGAATTGGAATCAGCCATTATTCCTTCAATACAATAAACATTATTGATTTTTTCCATAATATCACTTAAAAAATTAATTAAAATCTATTAAATACTCTTTAATAAATAGTAAATAAACTTACCTAAAAAGACTATAAAATATTTGATAATTGAAAAATAAATAAACTTACCTGAAATAATCCATAAAAATGTAAAACTGAAAAAATCTAAATAAAAATAAATAAACTTACCCTAAAATAAGCCATAAAAATGTAAAACTGAAAATATCTAAAAAAAATAGTAAAAAATTAAGTAAAAATGGGGTCACAGGGATTTGAACCCCGATCCTGGGATTTCTCTTGCCTCAGTACTCCAATTGGTCATCACATAACCAATGTATACTGATCATCAGACTACGCGTATTTCTTCAAAGACAACTGGAGTCCCAGATGATGCCAGGTTACACCATAACCCCATACTTAATAGATTAACATATTAAATATGTTAACCTAAAGCCAAGAGAGAGATTTGAACTCCCGTGTAATTGGTCTGCAGCCAACCGCTTCGCCTCTAAGCTATCTTGGCATAAATAAGAATACAGTATTATAAAGTATGTTTTAATAATATATAAACTTATTGATAAAAATGAAGAAATAAAATAAAATTCGATGACTAGAATTTGACTTGCTTGTCAAAGCCACAGATTTCATCAATCTCATATGCCTTCTCCAAACAATAGTTCTTCTCCACCTTATAATTTCCATTTCTGGTTTTCTCAATTAAATCTGGAGATAGGAAGAACCATTTTGTGTATTTGAATTTAACACCAAGATAAGGATCTGCACCAAAAGTCTCTGAAAACTCTATCAAAGCATCTATTTGAGGATAATCAATATAAATCTTGTCTTTAGTGGTTGTCTTTACTTCAATAGCTAAGTATGTCTTGCCATTTCCCGCTATAACATCAGGCAATGGCTTTTTAGTAGCTCCTCCAGATGCTGGAGCTCTCATAGCTGCAAAACCTCTATCCCATAATTTGTGAACTAAATCTCTTTCTTCAGCTGAACCTTTTTTAG
This sequence comes from Methanobrevibacter olleyae, assembly GCA_015063035.1. Taxonomy (GTDB): domain Archaea; phylum Methanobacteriota; class Methanobacteria; order Methanobacteriales; family Methanobacteriaceae; genus Methanobrevibacter; species Methanobrevibacter olleyae_A. The sequence goes on along the minus strand of SUTG01000013.1, from coordinate 25,579 downwards.
CCATATTAAAACCCACATAAAATGTAACCTATTAAAAATGTAACCTAATTATAATTAGTTTATTTCTTTACATATAAATAAAAGCAGTTAGAGCATTTGAAAAGTAATATGAAAAATAAATTGGAACAAATAAACTTTTTTAGAATGTGAAAGATCAATTAAAAAGTAGTTTAAAAGAGTTAAAATAATAAAAAGAGTTTAAAAATGGGGCCGGGGCCGAGATTTGAACCCGAGTCACAGGATCCACAGTCCCGTAGGATGACCGCCTACCCTACCCCGGCAAACGAATACCATCTAGGAATAAAAACTAAAAAAATTAAAGAATATGCGGGAGCAGGGATTCGAACCCTGGTAGACCTGCGTCAACAGGTCCTAAGCCTGTCTCCTTTGGCCGCTCGGACACCCCCGCTAAAAAGAGAGGGAAGGAGATTCCCAAATATCTTTCTAATATAAAAAATGCTCCGACCGGGATTCGAACCCGAGTCTTCGGCTCGAAAGGCCGAAATGATTGGCCGGACTACACCATCGGAGCAAAAAATACGAATGCAGTAAAACTAGATTATACAATGGGCCCAATGGGATTCGAACCCATGACATCCCGGTTATGAGCCGAGCGCTCTACCTGGCTAAGCTATGGGCCCAAAAGCGCCGTCGACAGGGCTCGAACCTGTGACCAATCGGTTAACAGCCGAACGCTCTACCTACTGAGCTACGACGGCAAAACAACCCATGCTTGCAAATCATAGTTTTAAAAAATACATACTGAATAATACAGTAATATTATGTTGATTTACATAGTATATAAATGTTTCTATCAAAACATTTTGAAAAAATATCATATTCCAAATATTTTGTAAAATTTAATATAAAAATTTAATATATGAGAATGAATATAAATTATTAAAGAAATCTAAGAAAAATCTAAGAAAAAGAAAGGTAAAAAAGGCGAAACCATGAATGACATAAACAGCATTGAAACACTTGAATTGGTCACCAAGGCAAACAATCTTAGCTTAAAGAAGGGATATACTGAAATAAGCTTGGAACGAGCTGTTTTTTTATCATGGTGGTGTGATAAGGGAGACTGCAAATTCTGCTATATGAGCACTCAAAAAAACAAAATCAAGGATCCGACTAAAGCAAAACGCCGAGTGAACAATATATTGGCAGAAGCTGAAATGTGCAACAGACTTGGATGGAATATAGAATTCCTATCCGGAGGATATAAATCATTCACCACTGCAGAAATCAAGTCAATAGCTGAAAGCATTCAATCAATCACAGGCGATGGAGTTTGGCTAAACACTGGAATCACTTCTGAATTGGATGAATATGGCTCTGAAATAAAAGGAATCACAGGAGCAGTTGAAGCGGCAAATCCAGAGTTCCAAAAGACTGTTTGCCCAAGCAAGCCATTGGACCAAATCAGCGATATGCTAGATACTGCAGGAGATTTAGGATTTAAAAAAGCAATTACAATAATATTAGGTCTTGGGGAAAGCTTTGAAGATGTGGGATACCTGAAAGATTACATAAGAGAACATAAAATAGATAGAGTAATCTTTTATTCCTTAAATCCTCATCCGGAAACCGAATATGTAAACAGCTCCCAGCCAGCATCATTATACTATGCCAAGGTAGTGTCTACAATAAGGCTTGAATTCCCAGATTTGGAAATCATTTGTGGAACATGGACTGACAACTTGGCAAATATAGGAATTCTTATCTTAAGCGGAGCTAATGGAATCACTAAATTCCCACTCTTTAAAATGTTTGGTACCAAATATGGAAAAAGAGTTGAAGAAGAGGTTAAATGGACTGGAAGAACACTTAAGGGAACATTTACAGACAAAAGCAAATTAGGTCCTGAAAAAAGCGAAATCAGCCCAGAATTAGATCAATACATCAAAAGATACATTAAGGATTCCATGAAAAACAAATATAAGTAATTAATCTTATTTTTTTAATACTTTTAATATCTAATATTTTATATAAAGAAAATCTTTATAAATATAATAGAACATAAAGTAACATAATATGAATTTATAGTTAATTAACATAACTTTTTAAATAACTTTTCATAAGTTACTGCTTATTTCTATTAACTACTTATTCTTATTTAATTAAAAAAAACAATAATATAATAATTAAAATCCTTGGAGGGATTGATATAGACGTAAATATGATGTGTGGACTTGAGATTCACGTACAGCTTGAAACCGACTCAAAGTTATTCTGTAACTGTCCAACAAACTATCAAGAAGCACCAGCAAACACAAACGTTTGCCCAGTATGTTTAAACCAACCAGGTGCAAAACCATTTCCAACCAATGAAAAAGCTATTGAAAACGCTTTAATGATTTCATTGATGCTTAACTGTAAAATTGATAAAAACTTTACTTATTTCATGAGAAAACACTATGATTATCCTGACTTGCCTTGCGGATATCAGAAAACCTCTGTCCCAATAGGTTACGAAGGTGAATTGAATGGTGTGAGAATCAGAGAAATTCACATGGAAGAGGATCCGGGACAATTCAAACCTGATAGAGGTATTGTAGACTTCAATCGTTCTGGAATTCCACTTATCGAGATCGTTACTGAACCTGATATGCACTCACCGGAAGAGGCACGTAACTTCTTGAAAGAGCTTATCAGAGTATTGGAATACAGTGGAGGAGCTCGTGGAGAAGGTACCATGAGAGCGGATGTAAACGTTTCCATCAATGGTGGAAACAGGGTGGAAATGAAAAACATCAACTCCATTAAAGGTGCATACAAGGCATTGAACTTCGAAGTTATCAGACAGAAAAACCTCTTGAAAAGAGGCCGTGAAGTCAAACAGGAAACAAGAGCTTTCTTAGAATCACAAATGATTACCGTTTCAATGAGGGATAAGGAAAATGCAGATGACTACAGATTCATCCCAGACCCTGATTTGCCACCAATGAAAATCAGCGATGACCAAATCAACAAGGTTCTTGATGTGATGCCTGAAGCGCCACACAACAAGGTTAAAAGGTTTGTTGAAGAGTATGGAATCGATGAGGAATCTGCAAAAGTTCTTACCTCAGAACTTGATTTGGCTCAATGCTACGAAGAAGTGGCTAAAGAAGTTGACCCTAAATTCGCAGCTAAATGGATGAGAGATGAACTTAAAAGGGTGTTGACTTACAATAAGCTTGACTTTGCAGAAAGCGGAATCTTGGCAGATGACTTGATTGAATTCCTTAATATGCTTCTCAATAAGGAAATAACCACCAAGGCAGGTCAAAGAATCATTGAACAAATGCCGAACAACAAGCAAACTCCAAAGCAAATAGCTGAAGAGTTAGGATTAATTGGTGTAGTTAAAGATGATGAAGTTCAAGCTGCTGCTAAACAAGCGGTTGAAGAAAACCCTAAAGCTGTAGATGATTACCACAATGGGGAAAAAGGTGCATTGAACTTCCTGATGGGTCAAGTAATGAGATTAACCAAAGGAAAAGCGGACCCAAGAGAAACTGTAAAAATATTAAAGGAATTGCTTGAAGAATAAACCTTCTTCAATATTTCTTTTAAAATATCAAAAATTTAATACAAGGGAGGGTGAATATGGATACAGAAAAGGCAACAGTAAGAGACTACATGACAAAAGATGTATTTACAGTGAAATATGATACTCTCAACAATGATGTTATTAAATTAATGAAACAAACAAAGCACGACGGTTATCCTGTTGTTGATGAAGAAGGACAAATCGTTGGAATAATCACTGCTTACGACTTATTGCTAAAGGATTGGGTAACTGACCAAGTAAGCGGAATAATGTCTACAGATGTAATCGTTGCAAGAGAGGATATGCACATTAACGATGCATCAAGAGTGATGTTCAGACATGGCATTTCAAGACTTCCAGTTGTTGATAAGGAAAGACATGTGAAAGGAATTATGACCAACACAGATATTGTAAGATCACATATTGAAAGGTCAACTCCAACTAAAGTCAATGCATTTAAGGAAACCATGGAAAAGCTCTATGACATTAAAACCACATTAACAAGAGAGGAAGTTCCTGTAAATAAAATCAGACCTACACAGGATAGGGTTTACGCTGATGAATTGCAAGGAAGAACCTATGAACTTGAAAAAGGATTGGCAGAACCAACCATCATTGTTAAAAGTGGTGAAAGATACATTTTAGTGGATGGGCACCACAGAGCAGTTGCTTCTGTAAAATTAGGATTGGATAAGATTGATTCCTATGTTGTGGATTTCCATAAGGACATTAAGTTAGGTATGGAAAAAACCGCTGAAAAACAAGGATTGAATTCATTTAATGACATAACCATCATTGATGATGATCAACATCCATTGATTGCAATAACTGAAACTATTAAAAATGCGCAACAAAAACACTAAGCATATTGGAAGTGAATTGATGGTAGATGACAAGATTTTAAGAGATGTTTATGAAGTATTGGAAAGTCGCAGAGACTGCCCAATAGACTCATACACCTCCAACATTATGAAAGACAGCGACAAGAAGGCAGAGGATAAGATTCTTGAAAAAATAGCTGAAGAATGTGGAGAAACTCTCATCGCTTCTAAAAATGATGAGAATTTGGTTTATGAATCTGTTGACTTGATATTTCATACATTGCTCCTTTTAGCATACAAAGGAGTGGAATTTGATGAAATTCTAGAAGAATTTGAAAGAAGAAGAAAATAACTCTTTCAAAAACCATCTTCTTTTTTTATGAAAGAATAATTAGTTTTATGGCTTACGAATAAATTTAAGTGATAAAAAATAATAGCGAAAATAGCTATTTGAGAATTAGTTCCATATTACGCATCCCTCTTTTTTTACCTGGAACACCAAATGATTTCCTATTGAAGATCTTGAATCCTTTAGAGCTGTATAATCTGAATGCACCATCATTTCTAAAGTCTGCATCCAAAACCACTCTTTTGCAATCCAAATCCTTTGCAAGCTGAATCAATTGGTCTAAAGCTTCTGTTCCATAACCTTTCCCCCTTTGATTTGAGCAGATTGCCAATTCACAAATGTAAAAGTCATCATCCTCAACATCAACCAAAACGAAATTATCCATGAAAGAGACCTTGGAAAGACCTAATGCTTCAGAGAACTTAAGGGTTTTGAATTGATTTTTTATATCTCCAAAAAGAGAATGCTGGACTCCTTTTCCACCATTGAACATTCCAATGATTTCCTTTTCCTCAGTATCTTCATCATCAAAGAAGACATAGAACAAGTCATTTTCATCCGCTTCAGCATCTTCCGCAAAATCAATCAGAAGCAATCTGTTTTTAATGGCTTCCACACCTTCTTCCTTTGATTTGAAAACATGCTTGAATGTTCTATAATCAACATCATAGATTAATTCAGCCACTTTATAAACATCATGAATTTCCGGATTGAAATCTCTAAAAATCAATATAAACACCAATATAAAAAAATTAATTTAATTAAAATATTAAAATAATACAATTGAAAATAATCAAAATTGATAAAAAATAATATAAAATAATATAAAGTAATATAAAATAAAAATACCTATTCTTTAGACATTCTTACCTTTTTAGCAATATTCTTAGCAATGGTCAAAGCGCAAACTCCTGCACCGAACCCATTGTCAATATTGACAACTGACAATCCGGGAGCACAGGACTGCAACATTGAATACAATGCCGCCTTTCCATCTGCACCGATTCCATATCCTACAGATGTTGGAACAGCAATTACAGGAACATCCACCAATCCTGCAACTACAGAAGGCAATGCCCCCTCCATTCCTGCACAGACAATGAATGCGCAGACATCCTCTTCAACCATATGTGCAATCTGTGGGAATAGCCTATGGATTCCTGCAACACCGATATCATAGGAACTAATGACTTCACATCCTCCCTGTTCAACGATAACTTTCGCTTCCTCAGCGATTGGAATGTCAGAGGTTCCTGCAGTCAAAAGTCCTACCTTGCCATATTCAGAATTGAAGTCAACTAAAGAATCCTTATAGATTATCAGAATCTTAGCTCTCTTATTGTAATCAAACCTGATTCCCTTTTCAAAAAGATAATCCAAATCCTTTTCCAATGCCCCATATCTTTCCCCAGATAATCTTGTAATTATGATATTGTTTTTTAATTCAATTGAATCACTATCAGATTCCTGTTTTTCAAAAAATCGTTTTATAATGGTCAAGAGATCATCATAATCCTTGCTATCAGCTAAAATAGCTTCTGGAAATCCAGTCCTATCCTTACGGGAAGTGTCAATTTGAGCCACATCATCTAATTGGCGAATGCTTTCAGCCTTTAAAAGAGTCTCACATTCTTCAATTGATATTTTACCTTCAGCAAGACTTTTAAGAATTTCTTTCATTTTATCACAAACATTATAAAATAAATTTATCAGTAAATAGAAAATATTATATTAAAAAGATTTATAATTACTATAATATATAATTATTATATTGATTATTAATTATGATATTTTTTATTATTATTAATTTTTATTTATGATTTTATTTTAGATGGTGACCATGAAAACAGAAAAGGTATTGGTTGAAGGGATTGTGCAAGGAGTAGGATTCAGACCCTTCGTATATAGGATAGCTACTGAATTGGAATTAACAGGTTATGTCAGAAACTTGGGAAATGTTGTAGAGATAATTATCCAAGGTTCCGCTGAGAAAATAGCTGATTTCATATTCAAACTCCAAAATGAGCTTCCTCCAATAGCTAAAATAAACAATCTGGAAACTGAAGAGCTTGCAAATGAGGAAAAATATGCTGATTTTACAATTAAGGAAAGTTCAGACAGTTTCTCAGGAACATCTGTCATTCCACCTGATTTGGCAATCTGCGATAAGTGTTTGGAAGAGATAAACGATCCAAACAACAGAAGATACAATTATCCATTCAATGCATGTACCGATTGCGGACCTCGTTTTACTGTAATTGAAAACGTTCCATATGATAGGGATAAGACCACTATGGATGACTTCCCATTATGCAATGAATGTGAAGTGGAATACAAAAACCCATTGGATAGACGTTATCATGCAGAAGCAAGTTGCTGTGAAGTCTGCGGACCATCATTGGAATTATATAAGAATGATAACCAAACTCCAGTTAAGGTTGATTGTGAAGACCCATTGGAAGAGACTGCAAGACTCCTTGATGAAGGAAAAATATTTGCAATCAAGGGAATTGGTGGAACTCATTTAGTGGCAAATGTAATGCTTGAGGATACTGTAAGCCTTTTAAGGGAAAGGTTAGGTAGGGAAAACCAAGCATTTGCAGTAATGAGTCCAGACATTGAAACGGTTAAAGGGTATGCAATTGTATCCGATGCAGAAGAAGAGACATTATTATCAAAAGAAAGGCCTATTGTAATCTTAAAAAAGAATGAAAACTATGATTTTGCACAGTCAGTTTCACCCGGATTGCATAACATTGGAGTGATGTTGCCATATGCTCCATTGCATCATCTTTTATTCAATCATACAGAAACTCCCGCTTACATCATGACTTCAGCAAATGTTCCTGGAGAGCCAATGATGATTACAAATGAGGAAATACTCAAAAATCTTGACACAATAGCTGACTATTACCTCATTCACAACAGAAGGATATTGAACAGATGCGATGATTCTGTAGCAAGATTCAGAAACAATGAGTTAGCATTCATTAGACGTTCCAGAGGATACACTCCGGAACCTTATGACTTGAAGGGAAAATACACAAATCTTAATCCTGAATTTGACAATCTCAACATTCTTGCACTTGGTCCTGAACTTGATGTTACATTTACAATCCTCAAGAACTCAAAAGCATATGTATCACAGCATATTGGAAATACAAACAAGTACAGAACCTATGAATTCCTGCAAGAAGCAATCAAGCATATGATGAGAATTACAAAAACAGACAGTTTCGATGCAATAGCATGCGATTTGCATCCACAATTCTTCACTACAAGACTTGCAAAGGAATATGCTGAAAAATACGATTGCCCATTGATACCTGTACAACATCATCATGCTCATGGAATTTCACTATTGAATGACCATCATAATAAAGACAGCACAAATGGTGAAATAATCATAATAGCTGCTGATGGAGTAGGATATGGTGGAGACGGCAACTCTTGGGGAGGGGAAATACTATACACAAACATTAGGGAATATGAAAGAACAGCTTCCTTAATGCCTCAAAAGATGCCTGGTGGAGACTTATGTACCAAATATCCTGTGAGAATGATGGCAGCCATATTGTCTAATCATAACAGTGACTACGAAAGTGAAAAGTACACTGAAGACTATGTAAAGGAACTATTGAACAATAATTACATAGACTCATTCCAGCATGGGGCAATTGAAATAAAAAGCTTGTTCAGGCAATTGGAAACCAATCTCAATGTTGGAATTAATACAAGTACAGGAAGAGTTCTTGACTCAGTTTCTACTGCACTTCACATATGTGACAAACGTAGCTATGAAGGTGAAGCTTCCATGAAATTGGAATCATATGCATATGATTACAAGGAAGAGGACACCCTCGAGGATTTCCCAATAATCATCAAGGAATACGAAGATGAAAATGGAAAAAGGATGATTCTTGACACTACAGCAATAATGAGATATATTGTAGACAAGATTGAAGAGGGAGAAAACCTTAATAAGATAGCAGTTGCAGGGCAAAAGGCAGTAAGCATTGGACTTGCAAAGCTTGCTGTAGAATCTGCTAGAGAAAAAGGAATCAAAACAATTGGTGCAACTGGTGGAGTGTTCTATAACGAGGCAATCACATCACATATCAAGGATGCAATAGAAAAAGAAGGATTTGAATTTATCCAACACATCAACTCCTGTCCAGGAGATGGATCAGTATCCTTAGGACAAGCAATAGTTGCTGGAGTAAATTTAAAGAATCTTTGAAAATAAGCTGATTGAAAATATTATAAAATAAAATATAAAATAATATTATTATTTATAATTCTATTTTTATTATTATTCTATTCTTTATTATTAATTCTATTTTTTATTATAATTCTATTTTTTATAAAAAGAGTAAAAAAGAGTGAGATGAGAAAGATAATTAAAACATAATAAACATTATATTATTAAAATATCTTTATAAAAATTATTATAATATGATATTATAATACTTATTTTTTATCAATATTTTTAAAATAATCTAATATCTATTATAAGTTCTTTCTAAAATGTATTCTGCTCTTTCCTTTAAGTTGTCATATAAACGTATTTGGGCTTTCAATTCCTCAATAGCTTCTGTATGACCTTGGTCAATTCTCTTTTCAATATCCAATAACTTAGACCACTCATCACCAGAAGGCAATTGTTTGATATCATTATGAGGATTTAATAAATCTTCAGAAAAAGATACATTGAATGAGTTTTTAGTAATTGTAATATGCACATTCACATCATTTGGCATATCATAATACTTACGTGGACGGCCTCTAACCACTTTTTTTGTTGAAGATGTTAAAATACCGACATCTTCCATAGCCCTTAAATGCTCAATGATAGCTTTCTGACCTATTTGGAGCTCTTGAGATATTTCACTAACAAATCTTGGCTCTTCCCTTAAGAGATCCATGATATCACGTCTAGTTTTACATCCCATAACATCAAGAATCGCTTCCATATCAACATCCTGTTGATTTTGGTTATGTTCCATAATTTGACCTCCATAATTTTAAAAAAGTAAATAATATTAATATTTATAATTTATTTAATTGATATTCCTATACAAGATTTGAATTAATATTTTCATATTAATATCTCTATACTAAAATATGGACATAAGTATTATATTAACTTTTTGTTACTAAAAACCGAAATCTTTATATAACATTTTGTTACTATAATAAGTATAGAGAAAGATAACATTTTGTTACTTTAATATAAATTGACAAAATAAAATCTAAATCCGATAGTTATTTATTAAAAACAAAGCTTAAACAAATCAAAAAATCAAAGCCTTGATAATAAATAGCTTAAACTCAAAAAGTTATTATAAGAAACCTATAAAATTCTAACAAATAATAACAAACTGGATAAACACAAATCAAAGAACATTTCAAAATCCTCTTAAAAAAATCACACTATAAACAAAGATTTTCTTAGATTTAATACACACCTTAAATCTAAAAATCATAAACACTTTTCTATTAACCCATATAATAGAAAATCCCAAATCTAAATTCTTTGATTAAAGTCAAAATATTAAAGGAGCTTATCGCTCTCTTTCTCTTATTATAATACTTTATGATAAATTCATTAAAGGTGAATAAATGGCTAAGAAAAATAAAACTAAATCTGAAGAAGAAATTGATGAGAAAGATCAATCCAAACTTCAGGATAAAGAAGAAAGCCCTTCTGAATCTAAAGAAGAGTCTTCACAAGATGAAGATGGTGAAGATGAACCATCAAAAGAAGATGAAAGTGAAGACAGCGAATTAGATAAATTAACCAAAGACCTTGAGAGGAAAGATGAAGAAATCATAGAACTTAAATCCCATATTCAAAGACTTCAAGCAGACTTTGATAACTTTAGAAAACAAGGAGAAAAACAAAAGCAAGACCTAATAAGATATGCAAATGAAGGCCTTATTGTAAAATTCCTTGATATCTATGAGGATATGGAAAGGGCTCTTGAAAACTCAAGCAATGAAGAGGAACTTAGAGAAGGTTTGGAATTAATTTATTCTAAAATGAAAAATACTTTAGAAAAGGAAGGTGTTGAAGAGATTCCTGCAGTAGGAGAAAAGTTCGACCCATTCAAGCATGAAGCTTTGCTTACTGTAGACAGTCCAGATCATGAAAACAACGAAATCGTTGATGAACTTATGAAAGGATACACCTTAAAGGATAAGGTAATCAAATACTCTAAAGTTAGAGTTTGCAAAAAAGCAAAAAAAGAAGAATAAAAACAATGACAAAAAAATAATTAAAAAAATTAAAATTCATATTTATAGATTATTTTAAAATTAAATAAAAATTAAAATTAAAATAATTTCTTTAATCAAATATTTTAAAACTAAAAAATATCTTAAATTTGAAATATTTGAAAATTAAAAAATTAAAAAATCAAAATAACTTTTATTAAAAACAAAATGTAAAGGTGAAAACTATGTCTGATACTAAAAAAGAAAAAATTATTGGAATTGACTTAGGTACTAGTAACTCTGCAGCATCTGTACTCGTCGGTGGTAAACCTACCGTTATTCCAAGTGCAGAAGGTGCAAGCCAATACGGTAAAGCATTCCCAAGTTATGTTGCATTCACTGAAGACGGTCAACAATTAGTTGGTGAACCAGCAAGAAGACAAGCTGTTACCAACCCAGAAAACACCATCAGTGCAATCAAAAGAAAAATGGGTACCGATTACAAAGTAACTATCCAAGGCAAACAATACACTCCACAAGAAATCTCTGCAAAAATCTTGCAAAAGATCAAAAAAGACGCAGAATCCTTCTTAGGAGAACCAATTGAAAAGGCAGTTATTACCGTACCTGCTTACTTTGACGACAACCAAAGGACTGCAACCAAAGACGCAGGAACCATTGCAGGCCTTGATGTAGTAAGACTTGTAAACGAACCAACTGCAGCAAGTTTAGCTTATGGTATCGACAAGCAAGATGACGATGATGACGTTAACATTTTAGTATTCGATTTAGGTGGAGGTACCTTAGACGTAACCATTATGGAATTTGGTGGAGGAGTATTCGAAGTACAATCAACCAGCGGTGACACCCAACTCGGTGGTACCGACATGGACAACGCTTTAATGAACTACTTAGCAAGTGAATTCAAAGCTGAAACCGGCATCGACTTAATGAACGATGACCAAGCAGTTCAAAGATTAAGAGAAGCAGCTGAAAAGGCAAAAATCGAATTGTCCACTACCTTAACAAGTGAAGTAAACTTACCATTCATCTGTATGGGAAATGACGGCAAACCTCACAACTTAATTAACAATTTAAGTAGAGCAAAATTAGAAGAATTAGTAGATCCTATCGTAAACAAATGTGGTCAACCTATCAAACAAGCATTAGATGATGCAAAAATGACCAAAAATGATATTGATAAAATCATCCTTGTTGGTGGACCTACCAGAATGCCAATCGTGCAAAAATTCGTGGAAAACTTCATTGGCAAGCCTGTAGAAAGAGGAATTGACCCAATGGAATGTGTAGCAATGGGTGCAGCTATTCAAGGTGGAGTGCTCGCTGGAGAAATTAAAGACTTAGTTCTCTTAGACGTTACCCCATTATCCTTAGGTATTGAAACCTTAGGTGGAGTATCAACTACCCTTATTGAAAGAAACACTACAATTCCTGCTAAAAAATCTCAAATCTTCTCAACTGCAGCTGACAACCAACCTTCTGTAGACATTCATGTAGTTCAAGGAGAAAGAAAAATGGCAGCAGACAACACCACTCTTGGAAGATTCCAATTAGTGGGAATACCTCCTGCACCAAGAGGAATGCCTCAAATTGAAGTAACCTTCGATATTGACGCAAACGGTATTATCAATGTAACTGCTCAAGACAAAGGAACCGGTAAGGAACAATCCATTACCATCACCTCTTCAACTAAATTGACTGATGAAGAAATCGAAAAAGCAGTTAAAGAAGCTGAAATGAACGCTGAAGCAGACAAGAAGAAACAAGAAGAAATTGAAGTTAGAAACAATGCTGACTCCATGATCTACACTGCAGAAAAAACCATCAATGAAGAGGAAATCAAAGACAAAGTCTCTGACGATGAAAGATCCAACATTGAAAGATTAGTTGCAGAACTTAGAGAATTAATCAGCGGCGATGACATTGCAGCAATCAAAGAGAAAACCGATGAACTTACCAAAGTGGTTCAAGACATCGGTGCTAGAATCTACCAAGAAGCTGCAGCAGCTCAACAAGCAGCACAAGATGCAGCTGGAGGAGCAGGTGCTGACCCTAACGCAGGAGCAGGACCACAAGATGACGATGACGGCACTATCGATGCTGAATTCGAAGAGAAAAAATAGACTTGAATCAAAATCAGTAGATTAAAATAATTATTATGAGATTTTAATAATAATTTTTAATCTATTTATTTTTTTGATATGTCATATTTACTTATAACCTCTCAAAAAACATGAATTGAATTCTTTAGACATTCCTCCTTGATTTTTCTTAGCCACTTACAACCTTTTAATGTCTAAAGAATTCTTTTTATTAATAAATTATTATTGAAAATTTAAGAGAAACAATCAAAATTTTATTAATAAATTATTATTGAAAATTTAAGAGAAACAATCAAAATTCAATATTAAATAAAATTAAGTTTAAATATTAAAATTAACTAATAATTAATTTAGTAACTTATCATTAGTTAAAATTTAATTAAATTATTTTATTTAAGAAAAATTACTATCAAGTGATTTAATTAAATTATTTTATTTAAGAAAAATTGCTATCAGGTAATTTAATTAAATTTTAATTAATAGTTCAATACTATTTTTAAAAATTAATATTTATCATTAAAAAAATCATGAATTATTAAATAAGCAATTATCAATTAATGTTTATAGGTGACGAAATGGCAGAGAAGCGTGACTATTATGAAGTTCTCGGAGTGGACAAAACCGCTGATGAGAAAGAGATTAAAAAGGCTTATCGTAAATTAGCTAGAAAATACCATCCTGACGTTGTGGAAGAGGATAAGAAAGAGGAAGCTACTGAAAAGTTCAAGGAAATCAGTGAAGCTTATGCTGTCTTATCTGATGAAGAGAAAAGACAAAGATATGACCAATTCGGTCATGCAGGTATGGAAGGCTTCTCTAACGAGGATATCTTTAGAAACGTAAACTTTGAAGACATCTTCCAAGGATTTGGAGGAGGTGGAATAGAAGACATCTTCGATTTATTCGGTTTCGGCACTGGCAAATCAAGATCACGCAGTTCTGGACCAAGAAGAGGAAGCGACATTTACACCGAAGTCGAAATCACCTTAGAGGAAGCGGCTAATGGTGCTGATAAGGAAGTCACTGTAAGACACGATGTATTCTGCCCAGTTTGTGAAGGTTCCAAGGCGGAACCTGGAAGTGAAGTGGAAACCTGTCCTGTATGTGGAGGTACCGGTCAAAGAAAACAAATCAGACAAAGCCTATTTGGACAAGTGATGAATGTTGTTCAATGTGGCGAATGTAATGGTACCGGTAAGATCATCAAGGAGCCATGCCACAACTGTAAAGGTAGAGGAACCGTTAAGGAAAGCAAAACCCTCAACATCAAAATTCCAGCAGGTGTTGAAAGCGGAAACCGCTTAAGAGTCTCTGGTGAAGGTAATGTTGGAGATGTTGGCGGTGGAAACGGAGACCTTTATGTTGAGATTTACATTAAAAGGCATGAATACTTTGAAAGGGATGGTGCAAACCTCTACTACGAAAAGCAAATCAGTTTCGTCCAAGCAAGTTTAGGTGACACTGTAGACATTCCAACAATCAATGGGGAAGTCGAGCTTAAGATTCCACCTGGAACCCAAAGCGGAACCACATTCAGATTAAGGGACCAAGGTATGCCTTACATGAGACGTGCGGGAAAAGGTAATCTCTATGTAAACATTACAGTAGTAGTTCCTCAAAAACTCTCCAAAGAACAGAAAAAACTCTTGATCCAATTTGGGGAAATCAGTGGAGACGAAATAAAAGTCTACAAAAAGGGACTCTTTGACAAGGTTAAAGATGCCATCAATAACTAAACAATTTTACTAATCAATAGATGTTTAATTCAAACATCTAATTTTCTTATTTTTTAAATTTTAACTTTTCAAATTTTATCAATTTTCTATTTTTATTCTATATTTATTATCTTATTTTTCGACCCTGTTTTTTATAAAATTTTACTAAAATTAAAAATTTATAACTTGTTATGTAGATACTGTCAATTTAAAATATATAATTTGTAAAATAATTCAATTTAATAATAGTTATGCATAATTAAAATATAGTTTACATGTCAAACCATCATTTTAAAATTACCTTAAATCAATTAAGTTAAATGAAAATTTTTAGAAAAAATCATCATGCCAAAATTTTAATTTTTATGCCAAAATCAAGCAAAATTCATGTCAAATATTAATAATTATAAAAAACATATAGATTATAGTAAAAATTAATAGGCAAGATTTTATGATGTACAGTATAAAAATGCGATGCTCAAAGGGAGGTCCTCATGAAGAAGGGGGAAAGCATATCTCTGGAGCAGAACGCATTTTAAGGGAAGATGAAATTGAAGAGGAATTGATCAATGTTTACAGAAGGGCAATCACTCATGAAAGAGGAAAGCCTGACTTTATCAATCTTAAAATTGAGAAAATAGATGACGATGCAATCATCTATAAAAAAAGGTTAAGCATCAACCAGCATCATGTAGATTCCAAAGAGAAAGGATTGGATCTTGCAAAGGAATTGTTAATGGAAAATGCAGTGAGTGAAGAATCTGCAGAAATAGCTATCCAAACCTTACAAGACCTCAAAGAAAGCATGCATGGAGCTATGCTTATTGATAAGGATACTGGAGAGAGAATAGACAACAAAGGGATTAAGGGAGTCCGGGTCACAGGAATAGCTAGTGCAGACATAGAAAATTATAAGGAATCGCTGAAAAATGATGGAAGAGAAGGGCTTCATCTTGAAGAGGCATTGATTCTTGCATCCAAAACAGCAAGCTGCAAAGGAATAGTGGCAGAATTATGCTGGTCAGATGACCCAAGCTATGTCATAGGATATGTTGGAACAAAAGACAATTATGAACGTATCCCTATTCTAAAAGAAGAGGGAAATCCGATTGGAGGAAGGGTATTCTTTGTTGATACCAAACAATTGAAAGATGATTACACTTTAGATGATTTAATAGATTACCTTGAAAAACAAGTAGTGCTTATAGAATAAGATCTTAAATTTGATGATATTATGAATCCGAATCTTGAAAGCCAATTAAATGAAGAGTTGGAGGAACTCAAAAACAATGATTTAGAGAGAACAGTAGATGACTTAAGGTTTATCAGTTCTACAAAGGCCATTGATAAGGAAGGCAAAGAGTTTCTTGTTTTTGGAACCAATAACTACCTTGGCTTAACACATCATGGTGATGTAATTAAAGCGGCCCAAGAAGCAAGCATATATGGAACCGGTTCAACAGGTTCAAGAATGACTACCGGAGCTTCTTTTGAGGCTAGAGAGCTTGAAAACAATATCTCAGAGTTTAAAAACGTTGAATCCACACTTATTTTTAATACAGGATATATGACTAATTTAGGAGTGATTTATGCTCTTACAAAAGAAAATGATGTCATATTCTCTGATCAATTGAATCATGCAAGCATTATAGATGGAACTAGAATCTCTAAAGCAAAAGTCAGAGTTTATAAGCACAAAGATACAGAAGATTTGGAAAGGTTAATCAAAACTGAATTGGAAGAATCCCCTAAAAATAACGAAGCCAATAATTCTAATTTTTTCATAATAAGCGATGGAGTTTTCAGCATGGATGGTGACATTGCCCCACTTCCAGAACTTGTCGAAATAGCTGATGAATACAACTGCACTCTTATAATCGATGATGCACATGCAACTGGAGTAATCGGAAAAACAGGTAAGGGGACAGTTGAATACTATAAGGATAAAACTGGAATTGACTTAACAGAATCAGTTGATTTGCAAATAGGAACCTTAAGCAAGGCACTTGCATCAGAAGGAGGATTTGTTTGTGGAAAACAAGCCTATATAGACTATCTTATAAACAAATCAAGACCATTCATATTTTCTACAGCACTTTCACCATCTACAATAGCTAGCGCTAATACTGCCTTAAACCTACTTAAAGAAAACAGCAAAGAGTATCTGGACAATCTAAACAAAAATACAAGAATTATGAGAAAACTCCTTGTAGACGGAGGATTGAATGTAATTGATGGAGAAACACCAATCATTCCAATAATCATAGGCCCTGCAGACCTGGCAAATAGATTCTCTAATCAACTAAAAGAAGAAGGGATATTGGTTTCAGCAATCAGACCGCCATCAGTGCCTAAAGATATGAGCAGATTAAGATTGACAATAATGGCTAGCCATACCAAAGAAGAAATAGAATTCACTGCAAAAGCAATTATAAAAATTTGGAAAAATATTAAAAAAGGAAATGAGTAAAAAGATGACATCAAACCAGCTACAACTTAAAAAAAAAATAAAATAAAAAAGATAAAAAGAGGACATCAAACCATCTACAACTTAAAAAAAATAGAATATCATTCATTCTGATTTGATAAGGCAAGTGCTATCCTTTTTCCAATAGCAGTTATTACATGTTTTGCAATCTGATTCACCATACCCATTCTCTTTCCATTCGCTCAATAGGGATTGGTTCCTCACAAATGGCCTGTGCATTGAGAAAAATTCAATATTTGTTCTGTTCATTAAATCATTCATAGACTTCATATTGGATAATCCTCCACCTAAGACAACAGGGATTGAAACCTCACTTGCAACTTTATCTGTAAAATCCACCAACATGTTTTCATTTGACAATGCTTTCCTAAAGTATTGTGGGGAAAGGAACTTGGTAATCTGCAAACTATCTGCACCATTTTCAGCAAGTATCCTGCAGATCTCAAGTGAATCCTCAGGATCCTTATACAAATTCACACGACAGTGAACATGCAAATCAGTTGTATCCTTAATGAATTTGATTATCTCCAATACCATTCTGACTCTATTATATGTATTTCCACCATAATTGTCTTCCCTTTGATTTTCAAATGGATCCATAACCCTTGATAGGAAATAGTTATTGCCAATATTCAATTGTATTCCATCAAATCCTGCAAATGCAATTTTTTTAGCAGCTACAAGGTAATCCGCTTGAATTTTTCTTATATCCTCAATAGTCAAATCATTGACTTCCATCATCTGCTTTCCATTGACATTACAGTTGATGAAGCCAATCTGTGCAAAAATAGGGATATAATGCTCATGGACCATTTCAGTCAATTCCTTGAATTCCTTGATGAAGTAAGGATAATTGATGTAATCTGAATAATCGCTAAACCTATCATGAGAATATAATGAAATCAATTCAGTGATAATCAGACCCACATTGTTTTTTGCTAAATTTTCATATCTGTTAAAGATATCTTGAGAAAGGCCATGTGTACCTTCATTTTGTGATTCCCATAATCCAGTTCTAATAATCCTGCTTTTAAGATTAAATCTGCCAAATTTTGTATTATCGAATATGTCTTTCATGCATTTAGTTTATTTTAAATACTATAAAAAAGGGAGAGTAACTCAACAATTACCATAATATAATTTCTAAAAAGGGACAAGAATTTAATAGCCATCCACCTATTTTAAAAAAATCAATAATGGTAACAGGTACTTGTTTTTGTTCTATAACAGTTATTGCACATTTTACATCTTGATGTGCCTTCACCGTCCATTTTCCATTTTTCTAAGAAGTCTTCTTCAGCAACAAAAGGCCTATACATAGATAGAAAATCAATATCTGTCTTATTTAATGTTTCATTCATATGTTCCATGCTATTGAATCCTCCACCTAAAATAACCGGAACATTAGTGCTCTCAATCAAATTTTGACTAAATTCAATCAATTCATCTTCATCTGAAACATCTTTTGTGAAATACAATGGAGATAAAGGCTTTGTCACTTGAATGCTATCCACTCCAACCTTTTCAAGAAGTTTACAAATTTCAATGCTCTCTTTTGCATCAATTCCACCTTTCCTTCCATCAAAAGCATTTACTTTACAGCTTATATGAAAACTTAAGTTATTTTTCATGACTTTAATCAATTCCAATACAAGTCTCATACGATTAAATGTATTGCCCCCATAATCATCTGACCTTTGATTAAAATATGGATTAATGAATTTAGACAAGAAGAAGTTATTACCTAATGCCAATTGAATCCCATCAAAACCTGCCAACTTAAGCTTTTGACTTGCTATGATTATGTCTTGCTGAATCTGACGAATATCTTCCAAAGTCAAATCATTAACACCAATATCCAAATCGATACCCCTATCATATTTTATGAACTCAATCTGGCCTAAAATAGGAACATCATGACTATGGCTAATCTCTGCTAGTCTTTTAGCATCAATCATAAAAGAAGGACGACCACTTTTAATTGAATACTCTGAAAATTTATCCTTAGGGTATAATGATATTAATTCAGTGATAATCAATCCGACACCACTTTTAGCAATATTTTCATATTTTTCATAAAGTTCACCCATTGTCTGGGTTTGCCAAAGACCTGTCCTTATAACTCGACTGTTAAGTTCCAAGTCTCCCAATCTACAATTATCAAATATGTCTTTCATAAAATTAGTTTATTGAAAAGAATATAAAAAGAGAGCAGTAATTATAGAATTACTATAAAAAAACAGATTATTTAAAAAAATATAAAAAGAAAACAACAATTATAGAATTATTATAAGGATGAAATCTTGATATATGGATAATTGGGAATATAAATGAAAAAAGAATTAAAAAGACAACTATTCAAGTTCAAAAGCGTTTTTATACTCTTTTAAAATGCTTTCAATTTGAGAATCATCATATCCAACAAGATTCAATTCATTGAAATAATAAGAAGTAATTTCATATAGTATCCTATTGGTTTTTTTGCCCTTTTCAGTTAATGAATATTCTGTTTTTAATTTAGGGCCATCATCAATAACTGTTTTTATAATCAAATCGTTTTCTTCCATATATTTTAAGGTTTCGGCCAATATATGATTACTGATTGTAGGATTAGCTTTTTTAAATTCAGAAAAATGTTTCATGCCTCTAAAAATATTAGATAAAATACAAAAAATCCATTTTCTATTAAAAAAATCCAAAGTAGATCCAATAGGGCAAATATTATTTTCAATCATATTATCAAAACAAAATTTAATTTTCAATGAGTATTTTTAAAATAGTAATTTTAAAATTACTAATTCGTTTATTAATTAAATATTGTATATATACATTTATATAATTTTTCAAGAGGCGATAAAATGAAAATCACATACTGGAGCGATTTCGCTTGTCCATACTGTTACATTGGGAATACAAGATTAAAAAAAACCATTAAGGATTTAGGATTAGAAAATGAAGTGGAATTTGATACTCGTGCTTTTGAATTAGACCAAAACGCGCCTAAAGATGTTGAATCCACAACTGTTGAAAGATTTGCAGTTAAATATGGATTATCATTAAATGATGCGGAAAAAGAAGTGAGCAATATTTCCAGATTAGGCATTGAAGAAGGAATAGACTTTAAATATTCAAGCACATTATATACAAATACTCGTGATGCACATAGGTTGATGAAATTTGCACAAAGCAAAGGAGACGCAAAACTTGTTGAAAAATTAGGCAATTCATTATTTGATGCATATTTTACTAAAAATTTGAAATTAGCTGATAAAGATGTGCTATTAAACATCTGCGATGAAATAGGATTAAATAGAGAGGAAAGTGAAGAAGTCTTAAACACAGACCTTTATAATAAGGAAGTTGAAAAAGATGAAGAAATAGCATTGATGGGCGGCATACATGCAGTACCATTCTATTTATTAGATGAAAAGTATTCTATCCCTGGTGCATTATCCTATGAAGATTTTAAAACAGTTTTGAAACAGATAAGTGATGAAAATAAAGAAAATGCAATTAAAGAAAATGAAAAGAAAAAAGATGGAAATAAAGATGTTGATAGCTGTAAAGATGGAGTTTGCAGGATTTAAGATAAAAATAAGGTGAATTGAATGAAATTAAAATGGTTAGGGCATTCTGCATTTGAATTGATAAGAAATGATGGGCTGAACATTTTAGTCGACCCATTCATTCAAGGAAATCCAAGCTGCCCGATTTCAATTAATGAATTGAATCCGGACATCATATGCATTACACATGCACATGGAGACCATTTCGGGGATGCAATTGAAATAGCTAGAAACACAAACGCATTGGTTATCTCAAATTATGAAATATCCCAATATTTGCAAAAAAGTGGAATTCGCTCATTAGGAATTAATTATGGCAGCGAAATTTCCACAGATCATATGAGCATTAGAATGCTTGATGCAAGGCATACATCCTCTTACGACTTTGAAGGGGATATTAAATATGCTGGAAATCCTGGAAGTTTCCTATTTGACTTCAAAAATGACATTAAGATTTTTCATGCAGGGGACACTGGATTATTCTCTGATTTAAAATTTGTAGTTGGGGAAATATATAAACCTGATATTGCATTGCTGCCAATAGGAAACCTATTTACAATGGACCCAAAAGAAGCTTCAATAGCTGCAAAATGGATTAATCCAAAAATAGTGATTCCTATGCATTACAATACATTTCCTTCAATTAAACAGGACGGAAATTACTTTATGCAATTGGTTAAAAATGAAAACCCAAACTGCAAAACATTAATTTTAAAACCTCTTGAAACTTATGAAACTAAGTAAAAAAAAGAGAGTATTAAAAGAGATATTAAAAAAAGAAATGGAATTCCAATTAGCATTTAAACTATTTTGATCAAGGTTCTATGGACTAAATCCAAGACTTGTAATGGTATGCCGAGAGTAACCCACATTCTGTTTTATACAGCATTCATCTTAGCGAACTACTCTGCTTCCCTTAGAGGTCATCAGCATATTTGTTCTTGCATCCTGTAGATTGGCCGTTTCACCGATTCCTTTAATGTCCATCAGTCAAGCATCATTGTCATCCATCAAAGGCCGTGTCGTTTCTGCTCCAGAGTCATACTTCTCAGCATAAGTCTTTCAACTTTACAGTCTATATGATGTGCGGAGTTTCCCTAGTTATAAAACCAGCAGCTGTCTTCGGCTTACCATTACCAATAATTTATATTTTCTAGTATAAATAATTAAAATTTAAAAATAGTAAAAATATTAAAAAAAGTTAAAATAAGAATTAAAAAAATAAAAAATAAAAATAAAAAAAGAAGAAAGATCAATTAGTCTTATTCTGAACCATGATCAGCTTACCCGTAGATGGATCCTTATAGACCTTACCCATCTCGGTATAGCCTTGTCCAGATTGATTGCTTGTATCTGGAGTTTCATTCAATACCTGACCCTCCTGAACCTCAGTCACTTCCTGATTCATGGCTTCCATGACCTTTTCCTTTTGTTCTTGGGTCAATTGGTCATTGAATAAAACGCTTTGCATATTCCAAGCAAGCACTAGGAATACAAGCAAACCTACAGCTATAACCAACATTGCATCCACAAGGTTGGCTGTTCCTGCCATAGGGTCTTCTTCCTCACTGTCAAAACGTCCCTTTCCTCGACGACGAGCCATAATAATCACCAAAATATATGAAATCCTTATTAAATTTTCAAATCTTGAATCATATGAATTCTAATCTATTGTAAAATTTTTTAAATATATTGTATACAATATCTGAGCTTATTTTTCAAAACCAATTAATTAAAATTAATGTTTTGAAAATTATATTGTATAATCATTAATCACTTCAGTGACTATTTAAGTCTCTCGTCTCTCTTGTCAATATTGTCTAAAATCGCATCCATCAATGCATCCAGGTTAGCAAGGTATTCACCAAACCATCTGCGTCTTAATTTAGATGCAAAGTATGCAATAGCACCAGCACCAATACCAATGACTGTTGTGTTGAATGCAATTGTAATTGCACTTGCAAGTGTGGTAACATCACCTGTACCTAATGCTGCAAGACCTGGACCCATAGGGATTAAAGTACCCATCAATCCAAGGGTCGGACCGATTCTAGTAACAATATCTGTCTTGTTGAGGTTTTGTGCAATCTTATCCTCTTCATTATCTATCAATCTACGAGCCAATGTTTCCCTTGACTTTTTACCAAGATGCTCAGAATCAGCCAGTTCAGATAAAATCCTCTTTTGGGACTTTTGAATGTCTGCACTATTGACTACATTCTTGATGTCTTCAGCAGACTCTGCATCATAGATTGAGTAAATCATTTCTTTGATTAATCTAACAGGCACTTTCTTACGGGAGAAGTGTTCTGACAATAGCTTTCCTAAAGTATATACTGCAAAGATTAAAAATGCTATCAAAAGTATGATTACAGGTATCTGTAATGCTTGTGTGATAGCAGTTAGAGAACTATCCAATATTGGAAGGCCAGTGCCATTGGTATTTGAAAACATTGACAATAAGCCATTAGATCCCTGAAAGGCAGCCTCATCAGCAAAAATCAAAGTATTTCCAATATTTATCATTCTTGTCACCATAAAAATAAAATAAAATTTAATAAATTAAAATAAAAATTTGAAATTGAAAATTAAAATCATTTAGAAAGACAGATGCCTTTCCAATGATTTGAATCTATTTTATTACAACTTTACCTGTCTTTTTAACTGCATAGTAAGTCTTGTCACCAGCAAACTTAACTGTAACCTTATAGGTTTTCTTTTTAGACAATTTAACTTTTACAGTAGCTACACCTTTTTTATTGGTTCTTGCAGTGTATTTCTTGCCGTTGACAGTAAAAGTGACCTTTTTGGATTTGATGACTTTTCCAAATTGGTCCTTTAAGGTTGCAGTTAATTTTTTAACCTTTTTGGCTTTCTTATAAGTCTTTTTAGGTACAGTCAATTTGGTTTTGGTCTTAGTCACCTTAACCTTTATGGACTTGCTGCTTGCAGTGTAATAGCTGTCTCCTGCAAATTTAAGTGATACAGTAAATGTTTTCACTGCTTTTAAAGTCAATTTGAAAGTAGCTACGCCTTTGGAATTGGTTGTTGCAGTGTAGGTCTTTCCATTTACAGTTGCTGTGACTTTTTTATTTGCAATTACATTTCCGTTTCCATCTTTCAAGGTTAATGTAATTGATTTTGAACTTGCAGTTACTGCATAAGTCTTGCCAGATGAAGTCAAGCTTGTGCTGTCTTTGGTTAAAGTGAGTTTTCCTGTATTTGTAGATGCAATAAAGTTATCAATTCCATTGAAATATGCCACAATATCGAAAGTTCCAAGTTTAGATATGGTAACTTTAACAGTTGCTACACCATTTGCATTGCTTACGCCAGTGTAATTCTTGCCATCTAAAGTGAAAATAATAGTTTTGTTTGCTATTGGAGTTCCATTAATGTCTTTAAGAGTGATGGTTATGCTCTTGTTTGCATTATTCCATTTGAATGAAGCATTTGAAACGGTTATAGCAGTATTATGTGGAGTAATTATTTCAAAGCTGTTTCCATCAAGATTGTTTTCATCATTTTCAACAAGAGTCCTATTAACGACTTCATGTGGATTGACTGCATTGATGATGAAATTATTTGCAAATGTTGAATTGATTGCCTTGTATCCCAAATAGATTCCCACACCATGGAAAGGACCTTTGACAAAAACATTATTGTTAATAAAGGAATTGTTTTTAGATCCTACTGCAGTGCTGTTTGAACTTGCTCCAATGATACCGATAGCATAAATGACTGGATCATTGGAATCAAGAGTTATGTTGTTGCCTGAAATGGTGTTGTTGAAACCTCCATAATGAATGAATACTCCCGCAATAGTATTGCAAGATTCATTTAACTTATAGAAAGGACCAAGTGCTGAACTTACATTGACAATGTTGTTAGTGAAATTGACATTAGATGAATGGACAAATAAAGCACCATAAGTTCTAAATAGGCCAGAAATCATATGGGTTCCTGGAATAACTCCATCTAATAATCCAAAGCCACCAGTGCCATCTGGACAGATTACAGTGCCATCAGGACAAACAACAGTTCCATTTTCATAAATGGTTGTATTGTCTGGAAGGGTAATTATACCGCTTTCATTAGTGTAATCAACAGAAGAGATATTGCTTCCATCAGGACAGATTATAGACCCATCTGGACAGATACTGTATCCATCTGCACATATAATGGTTCCATCAGCACAAATTGTTCTGCCATCAGGACAGATGGTAGATCCATCAGTGCATAAAAC
This sequence comes from Methanobrevibacter olleyae, assembly GCA_015063035.1. Lineage (GTDB taxonomy): Archaea > Methanobacteriota > Methanobacteria > Methanobacteriales > Methanobacteriaceae > Methanobrevibacter > Methanobrevibacter olleyae_A. Next base: position 517 of record SUTG01000013.1, on the reverse strand, counting down.
AGTTCCGTCTGGACAAAGGACAGTGCCATCGGGACAACGGATTTCGCCGTTTGTGAGATTTTCGCATTCTTCCGGAGAATATATGGTTCCATCTATACAAATCACTTTTCCATCAGGACAGATTATAGAACCGTCTGCACAAGTAGTATAGTTTCCAGGAACATATTGTGTTCCATCTGCACAGATAATGGTTCCATCAGCACAGACAGTTGTTCCATCGGTGCAAATCATTGTTCCGTCTGAGCATATTTGAGTTCCATCAGCGCATATTGTAGTGCCGTCTGCACAGATAGTTGTTCCATCAGGACAGATTATTGTACCATCTGCACATACCTCATAATCATCAGGGCTATATGTGGTTCCATCAGGACAGATAACGGTTCCATCAGGGCAGATTGTCACGCCTTGAACCAAAATATTCAAACAGCTTCTATTGTTGCAAAGGTAAGTTTCACCAGGGCCAATTGTTTTAATGGAGTTTCCATCAATTAGGAGATTCCTTGAGTTGAATGAGAAC